>DDAT01000045.1:67903-96166 GCA_002332985.1 Acinetobacter lwoffii
TTTCGGATCATCATCGCCATATTTGAACACCACACCGTTGAGCTCATAATGCCCATCCAGTGCCGGACGATGAATCAGGTGCGAATAATCCGGCTGGTCCACCGGTTTTTTCATGAGTTCATCCAGACCTGATTTGGCCACTTTAGCCTGTTGCAAGCGACCCAGTACGCCCGTAATTTGTGAAATTGGTGCCAGCATGCGTGAAGAAAGAATTGAACAGGCCACCAGTGCGCCTGTGGTCATGTCACCCTCCATCACCGCAAAAGCCCCGACCAAGACTACAATTGCAAAGGTCAGTCCCTGAATTTTTTGGGTCCAGGCGGTCATCAAGCCGACAATTTTACGTTGCTGCATGCTGACATCGGCTGATACTTCATTCATATGATTCCACTGATTCTGGAAACGTGTTTCAGCTCTTAATAGCTTGATGTCTTCAATTCCTTGTACGGCTTCTACCAGCAAGGCTTTGCGGATGGCAGATTCACGCATCCCCAACTGGGCCAGCTGTGCCAGTTTTTTCTGCGCCAGAATCCCTGGAAGAATCATTAAGGGCACAACGAGTAACATGACCCAGAACAGATTGCCACCGATCACCCAGAAGATCCCTAAGAACAGGAAGAAGAATGGCAGATCGGCAATTGCTGTGACTGTGGTTGAAGTCACCAGTTCGCGGACGCCTTCCAGCTCACGAATTTGTGAAATAAAGGTTCCTGTTGATTTGGAACGTTCGCTGTTTTTGATACGTAATGAATGACCAAAAACCCGGTCAGAAATTTTTAAATCCGCGCGTTTACCAATAATGTCTGATAGATAGATCCGCGAGACACGTAATACAAATTCAAAAATCGCAGCGATCAGCACGCCACCGGCCAACACCCATAACGTCGGAATAGATTGCGATGGAATGACACGGTCATAGACATTCATCGAGAAAACTATCGTGGCCAGTGCCAGAATATTGGCAATTAAAGACGCAAACATCACATCGATATAGCGCTTCCAGTCATTCAGGACAATCGACCAGAACCAGTTTTTCTCAAAGGGTTTGATATATTCATCCACCCGCGCATCTGGAACTGAAGATTCAGGACGCAGCACATAAAGATGCTTTATGCCAACCTCTAACGGCTCAACTGTAAAGCTTTGAGATAAACCTTCATCACCACTGAGCTGTATGCTGACATTGCCCTGTGTATCGATGCGTTCAATCACGCCCACATCACCACTATCGAATTCAACCATTAAAGGTAAACGCCATGGATTCAGCAGGCTGCGCTCAAATTTATTTTTACGGACATTTAAACCCATCTGACGACTGACTATCTTGAGCATGTCATCAATGTCATGATGCTGATTCCAGTCCAGTTGCAGGCGAATCCGCTCCTCAGAAGGTTCGATCCGGTAATGCCTGGCAATATTTAAAACTGCATGAAGCCAAGGTTGATAATTTATTATTGTAGTACTCATGGCTGAACTTCAAACCCCTGAATAGAAATACTGTTAAGCGCGTAAATATCCCGTGTACGGCCGGTGACCTGAATGTACTGTACGATCGCCGAATAAATGTCATAGTGCGCCAATTCAATTTCCTGCGCGGCAGTATGAATGGCTTGCTCGGCGTTCAGCAAATCCACTACAGTTCGGGTACCCAATTTATATTGTTCTTGATACAGCTCTTTGGTGCGTACCGTGGTTGCGCGGCGCTGGGATAAAACCCCCATTTGTTTTTGTTTATTTTCAATCTGCTCGCGGATCAAGCGCACCTGATCCAGCACATCCAGATAGACCGTATTGACCTGTGCGCGTGCAGCTTCTTCGGCATAGCTTGCGGCACGGGTCTGTGAACGCGTTGCACCACCCCGATACAAATTACTGCTCACTTCAGTCATGACTGAATTACAGAAGCCATCATCTTCATTATTATTTGGATTCCGTCCATTCATCGCCTGACTTAGACTGCCTTTGAGACTGATGGTCGGATAAGGAATATCCCATTCAACAATGGATACATCAAATCCTAGCAAGGTACACAAGCGTTGTTGATATTGTCTGAGTTGGGTCTGCTGTACAATCAGATTCGATTGCGCTGCTTCCAGATTGGACTGCGCCTGAATCGGGTCGGCCTGACTGCTGATCCCGGCACGGGCATGTAAATTGGCAACTTCTGCAATCCGTCCAATGCCCTGAATCTGCTGTTGGGCAATCTGGGTAATTTGCTGATAGCGTTTGATACTCACTATTGCATCAGCCACTTCAAATGCGATCTGATCCAGACTGACCAGCACCTTGGCCTGTTCTTCTGCCAATCGCGCTTCTTCCACACTGATATTGGTTTTAATTTTGCCAAAGTCATACAGCATCTGGGTGGCATTCAAAGAAACCATTTGTTGTCCACGTTCACCGGAAGTGAGGTCACCTGTCCCGATACCCCCGGATAACTGCGGATAATAACCCGCTCTCGCCACATCAATATTCGCGGCCTGCGCAGATAATGTCGAAATACTCTGGGTGATTTCAGGACGTCGTTGCACTGCCCGGTGTACGGCTTCCACCAGATTCATTGTCTTTGGAATGCCGGCTGTGCTTGTAGAACTTAAAGCCGATTGTCCTGACTGTGGCCGGGTAATTTGCGGCAGCTCAGCTACTTTTGATGTATCTAATGAATAATGACCGAGCGAGGTAATATCAATGGTATGCGCTGACCGTGTCGGCTTGGGTACAATCAGCTGACCCAAGCCATTCTTGAGATTGGTAAAATAATGAGATGAACTTTCTGCATGCGCCAAAGACACAGATAAAGGCAAAAGAAGAAGTATCAATCCCCTTCTTTTTTGATCTGTTTTCCCCTGATTTTTTTTAAAGTGTTCTGCCCTAAATCGTATAATTATGTAATGTTTCTTGTTTTAGCCTAACCATATATCAAATCCCTTTAAAAGAAATCTTTTTCACTTTGATTTGATCAAAAAAACCCTGCATCCGACAACTGGCGTCTGATGCAGGGTTTTTATATAAAGCAGGATTATTTAAACAGTGAAATCATCACCCAGATAAACTTTTCTCACGGTCTCATTCGCCAGAATTTCTTCTGGTGTGCCTTCAGCAAGCAATGCGCCTTCACTGACAATATAAGCATGCTCACAAATCGCCAGCGTTTCACGCACGTTATGATCGGTAATCAGCACCCCAATTCCGCGATCTTTCAAGTTCGTAATAATATCCTTAATATCTCCAACCGAAATCGGATCGACACCGGCAAAAGGCTCATCGAGTAGCATAAATTTTGGATCAGCCGCAAGTGCACGCGCAATCTCAGCACGACGTCGTTCCCCACCAGATACGCTCATGCCCAAAGAATCTTTGATATGGGTGATTTTAAAGTCTGCCAATAGCTCCGCCAGACGTTGCTGACGTTGTGCCTTGGTCATATCTTTACGGGTTTCCAGAATCGCCATAATATTTTCGGAAATTGTCAGTTTTCGGAAAATCGAAGCTTCCTGCGGCAAATAACCAATTCCCTTACGTGCCCGTTCATGCATTGCGAGGTCGGAAAGATCTAGATCATCGAGATAGATTTCCCCCTTATCCATCCGCACCAGACCGACCACCATATAGAAACTGGTGGTTTTACCGGCGCCATTCGGTCCCAGCAACCCAACAATCTGGCCACTTTCCATGCTGAACGACACATCTTTCACTACCCAGCGTTTATTATAGTTTTTCGCCAGATGCTTAATGGTTAAGGTTTGAACCTGCTGCGATTGCTCCATTAATCACGCGCTCCCGGGAAGGATGTTGAACTAGAGGGTGGAATCACGATTTGTACACGGCCAGACGATGAACCGGTTTTGTTTGGTGTTCCGGTAGCTTCGATATCGCCTTTGTTCATGCTGTATTTTAAAGTCGCACCACGAATACTGGCACCGTCCTGTTGCAGGAAGGCATTACCTGACAAGGTAATAATCCCGGTTTCAGCATTGTAGACAATTTTCTGCGCCTGACCTTTGGCAAGACCTTTGGCCGGATCCACTTTTTGCTGGAACTGTGCCGGGCTGCCCGTCGCCGTAATCAGGCTGATCTGGCGCTTATTGTTCAGATTGGCCACAATCGAATTGGCTTGCAGCTTCATGGTGCCCTGTTCAATGATGACATTGCCCGAATACGTCGTCACACCCGTCCGCTCATTGAAAGTCGCCCGGTCAGCCAGCAAAGTGATTGGCTGGTTACGGTCAGATGGCAGTGCAAAAGCAGCGATTGAACCGAGTCCAACCACAGTTGCCAGCGTCATACGCTTCAGGAAAGTGTGCATCATTTTGGCTTTAGGAGTTTGGTTCATACTTTCCTCGAATATTAAAGAATTCGTATTGACCATCATTAAGATTGGCTTTAAGACCCTGGCTGACAAATTCAGCCTGTGGAGATTCCACAATCACTGTCTTGTCTGTTTCAATTTCACGTGTTTTTGGAAAAGCGGTCAGTTCTTCAGTACGAAACTGCATTTTCCCATTTTGCATGATTTTGGTGGCGAGCACTTCTTGAGAGAGTACAACTTTTGTATTGTCATCATAACCATGCGCCATTTTGGCAAAGAAAGTCGCATCGACTTTACCATTGTCATAAGTCGATGCTCGCAGATTTTCCAGCTTTGAGGTTTCTAGCTGCAGGTTCTGCTCGAGTCGGTCCACTTGGGCACGAACCGACACCTGACCTGCTTCATCCGTCTGAGTTAAGTTAATATTTTGAGCGGAATAGGTCATGCTGCGCGCAGAGTCTGCCTGCAACTTGTTGCCCTTGCCGCTGTAATAGTAATAACCACCACTTATTGCGGCAATAATCACAGCCGTAATATATAAAACTTTAGTATCCATAAGCGGTGTACTTAATCCAAAAGATATGACTTATTAATAAGGCGCACGAGTATATTTTTCAAGTAACTCTTGGTACATGCCTTTGGACATTAACAACATATCGCAGATTTCACGCACCGCACCACGTCCACCCTGTGCCTGAGTCACGAGATCGGCACGGCGACGAACTTCGACATGACCATTAGGCACGGTCACTTTCATGCCGACAATGGCAAAAGCAGACAGATCAGGCCAGTCATCGCCCATGTACAGGCAATCTTCAGCATCAATATTAAGCTGCGCACAGGCTTCACGAAGTGCTGTACCTTTATCTTCACGCCCCTGATAGACCAAATCAACACCCAGATCCGACATACGCTTTTCTACGATATTGCTTTTACGTCCGGTGATAATAATCACCTTGATTCCCGCCTGCTGAACCAGTTTCATGCCCAGACCATCACGAATGTCAAAGGATTTGATCTCATCGCCAGTATTGGTCAGCGTTACAAAGCCATCACTTAAAATACCATCTACATCAAGCACCAGTGCTGCAATATGACGTGCCTGTTCTAATAATACATAAGATGCCATTTATTAATTTACCCCAGCCTGAATCAGGTCATGCATACTAATCACGCCAATGACTTTATTGGCATCATCAACAACTACAAATTGATTAATTTTATGTTCATTCATACGTTCCAGTGCGACCACTGCACGTGCTTCCTGAGAAATGGTCAACGGATTTTTGGTCATCACGTCCTGAATAGCCAGATTGACATCAAAACCTTGCTGCTTATCAATCAAGCGACGCAAGTCACCATCGGTAAAAATCCCCAGCAACACATCATTTTCATCGACGACTGTGGTTAAGCCCAAGCGCTTGTTGGAAATTTCGTACAATACTTTATTCATGGCGGTATCTGGCGAGACTTTCGGCAAATCGGCTCCAGTACGCATCAGATGCTTCACGTGCAATAACAGACGCTTACCCAGCGCACCAGCAGGATGTGAGCGTGCAAAATCATCTGAGGTAAAGCCGCGAGCGTCCAGTAAAGCCACCGCCAAAGCATCACCCAAAGCCAATGTTGCCGTCGTTGACGATGTCGGCGCTAAACCCAGTGGACAGGCTTCTTGGATATTACCCAACGTCAAAGCTACATCAGCATTTTGTGGCATTGGACCACGATCATCACCACTGATGGTAATCAGCGGAATTTCCAGATGTTTGATGAGTGGCATCAACATCATGATTTCATCACTCTTGCCCGAGTTTGAAATTGCAATCAGCACATCACCAGCCACCAGCATACCCAAGTCGCCATGACCAGCTTCACCTGGATGCATAAAGAATGAGGGAGTTCCGGTCGAAGCAAAGGTCGCCGCCATTTTACGGCCAATATGACCTGACTTGCCCATTCCGGTAATCACCAGACGGCCAGTACACTGTAGAATAATTTCACATGCCCGGCTAAAACGGTCATCAATCTGTGTTGCTAAAATCTGTAGTGCATTTTCTTCGATGCGCAGTGTTTCAAGTGCGACTTTCTGGAAATCTAGTTGATTCGCTGTTTTTTGTGGATTCAAAGCCTGTTTACCTACGCTAAGGACAGAGAAAAACTCTGGTTTGATGGGCATAATTTTCGCAATTTTAGCATAGCTATGCAATTGTAAGCTTTCTAAATATAGAAGATTCGACGGATTTTTAATATATTCAGATTGTATTCAACTTGCGCAATCTAGTATCTCCGCCTCTACATTCACTCCATTTTTAAAGCGGTTATATGCGCTTGTTTTTATTTTTATAGAAACACGCTTACGCTATCCAAAATAAGTTTGGGTCAAATCAGACCAGACTCATTCAAATATAATTCCATCAGACTGGCAAACACTGCCTCTGAAAATGTAAGCTCAATATTCGCTATTTCACTTCCTGAACCTCTTCTTTCTAAATCACTCTCGTTGCCTAACTATCCTAAATAACTGAGGCTTTTTGCGCTTTTATCTTTATGAATAATTATGCTTAGGTTAAGATGATTCATCCTTTTATTTGAAGTCTTTTGAACAGCTATGCAACCATTTGTTCTATATAACTCAGAGCAACGCAAAAAAGTAGAATTCTTACCTCGTGTTGAAGGTCAAATTGATCTGTATGTCTGTGGTATGACGGTTTATGACTACTGTCATATTGGACATGCACGTACAGTGGTTGCATTTGACTATATTATCCGTTTCCTGCGTAGCCAAGGCTGGAAGGTCAAATATGTGCGTAATATTACGGATATTGACGATAAAATTATTAAACGTGCCAATGAAAATGGCGAAAGTATCTCAGAATTAACAGGTCGCTTTATTGATGCGATGAATGAAGACTTTGCCAAACTGGGCTGCCTTGCACCTGATGTTGCACCTAAAGCGACAGATTACATCGATCAAATGCAAGCAATGATCGGCAACCTGGTCGACAAAGGTACGGCTTATCCTTCCAATAATGGCGATGTCTACTTTGAGGTCGAGAAATTCGCCAAATACGGTCGTCTATCTGGCCGTAAACTAGAAGATATGCAAGCGGGTGCGTCTGAACGTGTAGATGTCGAAGTAGAAAAGAAACACCCGTTTGACTTTGTACTGTGGAAACATGCCAAGGAAAATGAGCCATCATGGGCATCACCGTGGGGTAATGGCCGTCCAGGCTGGCACATCGAATGTTCCGCAATGTCGACCTGCTGCCTAGGCAATCATTTCGATATTCATGGCGGTGGTGCTGATTTAACCTTCCCGCATCATGAAAATGAAATTGCACAATCTGAAGCATCTACTGGCGAACAGTATGTCAATTACTGGATGCATGCCGGATTTATTAATGTCGATGGCGAGAAAATGTCGAAGTCTTTAGGCAATTTCTTCACTATTCGCGACGTGATTGAAAAATTCCATCCGGAAGTGGTGCGTTACTTTATTGTCTCTTCCCATTATCGTAGCCCGGTGAATTACTCGGATGTTGCCTTAAAAGAAGCAAAAAATACCTTGTCTCGTTTCTACCATTCTTTTAAAACCTATCAGGCGGTTTATGGTGATCATCTGATTGAAACTCTGGATGAGGCTTTGGTTGAGCGTTTCAATGCCGCTATGCGTGATGATTTCAATACGCCTGAAGCGATTGCGGTATTGTTCGAAATCAATAAAGAGCTGAATCGTACCGTGAAAGAAGAAAATGCGGAACAGGCAGCGATCTACTACGCAACTTTACGTCACCTGACCAATATTCTCGGTCTGGTACAGCAAAATGTAGATGAGTTCCTCAAATCTGACATTGGTCAAGAAGCTCTAGGATTGTCACCTGAACAAATTGAAGATTTGATTCAACAGCGTCAGGATGCCAAGAAAGCCAAAAAGTTCGCACGCGCAGACGAAATCCGTCAATCTTTACTTGATCAAGGTGTTGTTCTTGAGGATACCCGTCAAGGTACAGTTTGGCGTCGTGCTGATTAATTAATCAAACAGATTTATAGGGAGTTGACACTGCTGTGGAATTCTCTATAATTCACCTCATTGCGGGAATAGCTCAGTTGGTAGAGCATAACCTTGCCAAGGTTGGGGTCGGGAGTTCGAGTCTCCTTTCCCGCTCCAAAATTCTAAAAGCCTCAGTCGAAAGATTGAGGCTTTTTTTATTGATTTTAATCAGTATTTTTATCTATCAGATAATTTGATACTTAAGAAAGCAAGTTTACATAACTAAACAATCAGAGCTTGTGACCAATTTGTGACCAAAATGTGTCCATCAATTTTTCGAAGCTTCCCTATCGCTACTCAAAATTTATTGTTTAAATCAGTATAAATGTAATTACATTTCTCATTAGGTCTTTTCAACTCACTATAAAATTTGATGATTCATTTTTTATAGTGAGCTATCAAATTTTAATTTTTCTGCGCCTTTTAATTATTATTTTCTAATGTTTGCTCTTTCTTATGAATCAATAATTCCCCTACTGTTATGTTCAAAGACTCACAAATCTTATCGATCGTATCAAAATCAATTCTTACAGATTCACCATTATAAAGTTTATGCAAGGTCGATTTATTTATCCCTGTCATACGGACTAAATCTGCTACTTTCAATTTTCTTTCAGCTAATAACACAGCCAAATTAGAATAAATCATCTTTTTTCCTACTTAAGTCATAAAAAGTACTTGCAAAGACCAATTTTTATGCTAATTTACACATAGGAAATAAAAATTCCTACTTAACTAGTAAAAAATAGAGGTTTCTTATTATGACATATACCTACATGACAGCCCAACAATTGGCTGAAAAAATTCATTACGACCCACGCACCATCCGTAACCAACTCAAGGACAGTATTTTCCTTGAGGGTATTCATTACATTCGCCCTTTTGGGGGACGCAAAATTTTGTTTGTCTGGGAACGTATCGAAGAAGATATGTTGAAATTCACCAGCCTTGGGCTAACCACTTTGCAGTAGGAGTACGGCTCATGGCAAATATTAAGGAGCGTAGTGGAAAGCTCGTTGTTGACTTCCGCTATCAAGGTGTACGGTGTAGAGAAACAACCAATCTCGAAGCGACAACACAAAACCGTAAACTACTCAAAAAACGTTTAGAGCAGCTTGAGGCAGAAATCACTTTAGGGACGTTCGAGTATGCAAAGTATTTTCCTAAAAGCAAACGAGTTGCACAGTTTAGTGAGATACAGCAACGTAAAGCTGTACTGAGCTCATCAACACCCCTATTTAAGGATTTTGCGCATATTTGGTTTGATGAGAAAAAAATTGAATGGCGCAGTTCCTACCAGGAAAAGGTACTGATTATTTTAAATAATTATTTGATCCCTGCATTAGGCCATCAGTGCTTGGATCAGATAAAGAAGCCAGACTTGCTTGAATTCCGTTCCTCTCTCGCCAAAGTGAATTACGGTGTAAAGCAAGCAAGTCTGAAGGCATCCCGAATCAATCAGATCATGACACCTTTACGTATGATACTTAATGATGCAGCGGAACGATACAACTTTGTTTCGCCATATAAAAATATTAAGAATCTAAAGGAAAGTCGCATTGATGTAACGCCTTTCACTTTACAGGAAGTACAGAAGATCTTAGAGACTGTACGCGATGATTTTAAACCGTACTATACCGTTCGCTTCTTCACAGGTATGCGCACCAGTGAAATTGATGGGTTACGGTGGCAAAACATCAACTTTCAACGGCGTGAGATCTATATTAAAGAAGCTTTGGTCAACGGCAAACTTGGTGATACCAAAACCTATGGATCAGACCGTGTCATCCAAATGAGTGAACGAGTGTATCAAGCTCTTTTAGAACAAAAGAACATTGTCAAGAGTCGCTCTGAATTCGTTTTTTCTATGCGAAATGGCAATCCATTGGACTATCGCTTAGTGAATCGACGTGTATGGCATCCATTATTAAGATTTTTAGGTCTTAAAAGTCGTCGTGCATATCAAACACGGCATACTGCAGCGACATTATGGCTCTCAGCTGGGGAAAACCCAGAATGGATTGCCAAACAATTGGGGCATTCAACCACTGAAATGTTGTTCCGTGTTTACAGTCGCTATGTTCCTAATATTACCCGTCGTGATGGCAGTGCTTTTGAGCTCATGCTTGAAAAGTTAAAAGACATGGAGAATGAGTATGACTAAATCATTCTTTGGCGGTGTTGTGGTGTCACAGGAAGCTGATGCAATCGCACGTGAGCTGATTCAGGAGTTTCAAATTCCCAAACTACACAACCTTGCTTTCATGCTGAACGTCAACAAATGTTTTGATGATCATCAGGCTATAAGGCTTTGGTTACAACGACAGTTGGATGATGGGCAAGCGAATTACGAAAATTTAGCGCAACAAGCCCGCCTCCACTTAACAAGTCTCGATTACTCATAAAACAAACTCTTAAGGTCATCTAATTGATGACCTTTGCCCTTTTAAATCTATTAAAAGGTGGAAACATGAATAAAAAAATTTCATTTTGGATACCTGTCTATATCGATGATATCCAATCAAAAAATCATGCGCCTCGGAGAGAAGAAAAGCTTTTTATTTTAGAAAATTCAAAATGGATTTAGGAGAATAACCATGAATCCCGTGTTTAAAGCACTCCAAATACATGCAGAAGCATCAGACGTGTGCCCTATACATCAAATACCTGTAATGGAAATTGTTGGTCATAAGCTATGTAAATTATGTGCGGAAGAAACTGTACACCAATCACAGGTAGCTTATGAAGCTGAACTACAACAGCGTTTACTACAACAAAAAATCAAAAATTCAGGTCTAAATAAACGCTACCTAGACTGTGGTTTTAAAAATTATGTGATTTCACGTCCTGAACAAGACAATGCTATCAAACTATGCCAAGCCTTTGTGCACCAGATTATTTCGAATCTTCATCCAAATCTTTTGCTCATCGGTACACCAGGCACGGGTAAAACACATCTGAGTGCATCAGTCATTCGTAACATTCTGCACCATAGTAGAAGATCTGCACGCTACACGACCAGTGCAGATATTGCTCAAAGAATGATGGATACTTGGACAGATATTTCACGTTCTGAAAATGAAGTCATCAACCATTTTTCAAGTTTTGATTTACTGGTTATTGATGAATATGGCTTGCATGATCGGCATGAGAAACGTTTGGAAATGGTGCATAAAATTTTATATAGTCGCTATGACAGTATGAAATCTACCCTTCTAATTTCCAATTTTACATTACAGAATATGCAACAGGATTTAGGTGTCAGATTATGGTCACGCTTACATGAAAACACTTTGATTGTAGTGCCGTGTTATTGGGATGATCACAGAATTACTGGATAATAGAATCTCTGCCAAAGCCTCTTATCTTAGGAAGATAAGAGGCTTTTTATGGCTTGTAGTGCTAATAGCTCAGTCACGAGAAAGCCTCACTTTGGAGTCGACTGAAAGACTTCCAGACTCACGGTATCAGGTAACTAATAAAGTTAAGCCTTATTACTCAATCACCTACATCATATAAAGAAGTTTGTTTTCAATATCATTAATTAATAAACTGAAGCAACAACTACATTAGCCTCTCTTCTTTTCACATAAATATTCGTTGGATTCCGTTCACCATTTCTAACAACTAGAAATTTCTGTAAATCAGTAAGTCCATTAGCAACACTTACGAAGTCCCTTTGAGCATTGAAATAGACATTTCGTTGTGACAACTTATGACTCTCAAATAATCTCCAATAGCCAAGCCCCTGATCGAGCTGAATATCAAATATAGTACCCGACTCAAAAGTAATAGTTAAATTTCGCTTATGATACAGAGCTTTACCATTATCATAGGTCATTAAATCTATTTCTTTTTGAGATATATCTAAATTATCAGTCAATAATTTTTCAAAAACCTTCTCAAATTGTTTCACACTATGGTAATCATGATGAAGGATAGTTGGTAAATCTTTTGTCGAATCATCAGAAATAACTGTCTTAATCTTTAACTGACCAATATTCCCAACTTGATCCTCAAGACCTTTTAACCAACTGACTATTAACAACATATTGCTAGCTGACTTGATATAACGATCTGAATACTCGATACTTTTTATAGTTTCATTCTGGCAAATTTCCCCGAACTCACTAGTACTTTCAGCAACCAAATTCCAGAATTTACGACCAAAACTACATAAATCAACATTCAATTGATCAAGAAGATCTAATCCCACAATCGAGCTTTGATCTTTTTCCACTAAAGTTGGTAATGTTATGACTTTCTCATTCAGCAACTTATAAGTTTCACTAACTCCAACTATCGCATTTGTATTCAACCACTCTTCATTTGGTATACGACTATTCATATCTGGACTAACAACTGTAACAATACGATCTGTCAAATGTAGTTGTGCCACAATAGATTGATGAATATTGTCACCTTCAACAAATTGTACATTGAAGTGTGTTTGTAAAAATTTCAGCTCAGCCAAATATGCTTTAGAACCTATGATAGTTTGGGGTACAGAAATATCGATTTCTAAATTTGAATCCTCTGCCCATCTAGCAATTGTTTTTTTAACACTAGCAGATAACAACTCCCAATTATCAGAAACTCCACCCCAATTCAAAATTAGTTTCTTAGCCCCTAATGAAACATGATATTCGATGCATTCTTTCAAGCTATATGGCCAATATTGTGCTCCAGAGAAGAATGATAATTCTTCAGTAGAAATAAAGTTTTTATAGTTTGCACCTAACCACTTTTTAGCATCATGACGATTTAACAAACTGTAATGATGTCGTGACTGTGAATCTAAAAGACAATGAGCACATACAGACTCACAATGTTTCGGACATTCAAGCTCATCGACCATACTAGATAATAACGACTCAATGTGACGAGGGGCTGAACTCGCAAATCCTGCTCCACCACTAATAACGTCATACACCTGAATAGCTGTAATCTGATGATTACCATCTAATAATATTGGACGCTTACCATATCCCAATTCATTAGCTGATATACCTAACTTTTTCGCTAATGCTTTTCTGAAAGCCACAGCCAAAGTAAATGCTATACTTTCATTTTCTTTACTATCTGTAAGATATTCATTACGTTCAGGGTGATGTAACACCAATTCAAAGATATCTGTAGTCATATAGCTACCTAGATGTAAATCTTTGATTAAACGCTCACTGCCTTCACAGAACTTTCTTTGCCCATTTTCTCGATCATGTTTAGATGGTTTTAATGGATAATGTTTCTGCTCTGGTGAAAGAGACAATGGAAATTTTTCCTTTTCCTTTTGGGATTCTGCTCGACCACATTCAAGGCACACAGCATAACCATGCCCATATAAACCTGAACTATAATTAAATACATGCCCCGATGTATCGGCAACCATAAATCCTAAGGCACTATTCGGCAAACTTAATCTTGCCCCCTTACCAGCAATCCAAGGGGTTTGGACAGGTATGAAGGTTTGTGTTGTTACATCGTTACTAGGTTCTTCATAAAAATCATGAACGAAACCAGTTGGCTGCAGAACTTTACGTTGCTCATTTATGCGAATTTTTTCACCGCAACTTGGATTATCACAGTAAACATTATTAATATCGACTGCACTATCTGTATTAAATCCATTTTGACCGCAATGTACACAGCGCCATGCCAAATCAAATTTCTGTGCTTCTTTTGCATCAGAACTATGAATATTATGCCAAGCTAATGATATCCCTTTGGATTTAAAAACCCTTCCATCCAATACAATTTCTGAACCCGGCGCATATTCTCGAATAGCGACAGCTAAATTTCGACTTGGCATATCACGTAATAAAGACACATTATCTTCTCTAGACTTTCGTTGCTTTTCAGCATCTCTATCTTGCTTTTGACGTTTGTAGTCAATGACATTGGTCGTTTCAAATGATGCAATATCAGTTGGGAAGCCATACCCAGGTAGAAAGCATTTAGCAGCAAGTTCTCTTAATAAATATTCATCACAGAGTCTACGCATTTCAATATTTAATCTATAAGCGTAAGCACTACCTTTCACTGCTTCACTTATCTGTATTTCAAGACGCTTGTATTCCTTTAACCATTGATCACGCATTTCAGATATTTTTTGGACAGTGTTACCTAAAATGCTTTCAATCGAATCAAAAGACAAATCAGTACCTTTAATTAATTTTTCTAGCGCATAAGAATATGTATAAATATTGGCTTTTAACCAATTAATGAATCGATTGCAAACAGAAATATCTTCGTCACCATTTGCTAAATAAAACCACTTCAAATTTAATTTAGTTTTTTCAGCATCTGTATTTCCAATCTCATTTTTTAAAAAGAATGAGAGATACATGGAATTGACATGCCTTTGGATCAATCTCTTGGAGTTTAAAGCGACATAAGGTGCCGGGATACTAGTTTCAAAAGCCCATTTAGGGTTATGAAATACTTGTTGATCATGTGGATTCGACTTACAGATTGTGTAAGAAAGTGCTCTTGATTCTTTACTACGACCCGCACGACCCGCACGTTGTAGATAATTTGCAGGATGCGGTGGTACGTTATTCATCACCACTGCTGAAATACCGCCGATATCAACCCCCATTTCCATGGTGGTTGAACAGTTCATTACATTAACTTCACCTGTTTTAAATCGCTTTTCGTAGTCTTGTAATCGCTCACTTGCTTGCTGTGCTGAATGTTCTGCAACTCGATAGTACATACCACCTTCAACAATTCGATCACAAAGATCATTCCACAAATTTAAAGAGCGCAGCTCCTTAATTGTCTCATCATTAGTAATTAAGTCACGGATGTATTGAACGTTGTCATGATGGTCTTTATTGGAACTAAACACTTTCAAATTCGGCATTTTAATCTTTTGACAAATGAAAGCCTCTTTACTTTTTGGAATACCCATCGGTAGATATGGGGTAATACCTTTGAATGTAGTATCCATTAATCTATGTGTAACTGGGCAAATGAACGCTTGCTCATTCAAAGAAAATTTGAACTTTTGTGGTCTAATGAAAAATTGACCATTATCATTTTCTAAAATAGCCGTATCTTGAGTTAAAACTTTCCAAGCACATTTTAACCATTCATCGGCGATATCTATATCTATTGGAGCATTTAAATCTAATTGTGCGCCTAAAGCTAATAACTTCACCAAACGATTATTCTTTCGCTTAGATGCCAAAGGCCATTGTTTACTAAATTTATCTTCTGTAAATTTTGAATCGGGTCCAAACAATCGTTTAGTAACAATTTTCCTCCCCATCCAATTTGAAATACTTCTATCTATATGAATGTAGTAATACTCTCGCACATAGAAATCTAGAACGACTTTTAAAAAGTCCTTCCAATCTTGTAAGTTAAGGCCTTTTGATTCCCAATATAAAGGAACACTTGTAACTTTTTCTAATCCACTATAACCAACTTTTACTAACCCCAACGTTTCAGTACTATTTCGATTACGTGGACGTCGACTAAATTCACTCAACAATAACATTGAGATCAATCTATGTGGTCCTTCAGTTTGATCTCCAAATACTTCCGGAGAGTAATACTTCATCGCATTCAGTATTGAAAAGTTAAAATCGGATAAAGCTGTAAGCTTCTCGATCATCTCTTTCCATGAAATCGAACTTTCGTCTGAGCTGTCTAATTTCAATAGTTCCTGTTGAAGCAATGTCAAAAACATCTTCATCTTTGGATCGTGTTTTATTTGTTCTATTTGCTCCTCAATTTCCTCTCGAGACATCTCTCCACCCGATAAATCAGGTAGGTTTTTTAACATTTCCACCACTGCGCCCCTTAATCGTGAACGCTGTGCCTCCTGTTGCATCTGTACAGACATTCTTGCTGTGCCTTGGCGACTATCCGTAAATGTAATTAAACGACGTCCAAATGAAGGTAAGCTTTGAGGTGAAATTTTCGTAACACCATTTTCTTCTAACTCTTTAATCGTAATATCAGGACAAAATTCTAAAATAGTCGGGATTGCTTTAGTAACATAAAAAGGTGCACCA
The DNA here is from genome assembly GCA_002332985.1 of Acinetobacter lwoffii. Classification (GTDB taxonomy): domain Bacteria; phylum Pseudomonadota; class Gammaproteobacteria; order Pseudomonadales; family Moraxellaceae; genus Acinetobacter; species Acinetobacter lwoffii_N. The sequence goes on from DDAT01000045.1 coordinate 84,288, forward strand.
AGAATGCTTCTATTTACAGGCAAATATCCTTCTTGCGTCTCTAGCTCACAGTAGTGGCATTTATTTGATGTCGCCCAAAGATTAAATTCTTCTTCCCCTGGATATTTTTCAAAGCCTCCACGATCTAGATTCAGCATCTCCCCATTATCATTTACACTTAGCAATATTGATTGATTGTAATCTATTAACTTGTTCGAAATATTATTAATGTCAGCTTCTTCAATTTCATCTTCTTCAGTTAGCAGCGAAAACTCATCAATCTTAGCTTCCCCAACTTGTTTAAGCTGACGAATACCATCATTAGCGCCAACCAGTTGCCCTAACAAATGTGGTGAATTACAGTCTTTACAGAAAGTCAGTTCTAATACTGGTGACCCACATTTACATTTTTGTTCGCATGTTGCATATACATTACCGTATGACCATTTTTTTAATGCTGTACCCTCTTTTTGATTACAATGAGGATTAATACAACTCCACAAGCCATGCGTAATTCTTTGTAAGAAGTGAGCTCGTACTTTTAGGAAAGCCTCTTCTTTTTCTTGCGCTTTTGTATTTGTTAGTAAGTCAATCCAAGCAATAATTTCGACTTGATCCACTGAAATAGCATAGTCGGCATTTAATTTTTCTTTAATTTCCAAAGATGTTAATGGCTTATAACTTTCTGTACCTTGTTGAACAATGATTTCCCGAATTGCTCGTGCTGTTTGATTCGATTCTAATGCTTCAAAACGTTTAGCACTAACTTCTAAATCACTCTCAATTTCAGATAATTCTTTTAAACTGAGTTTATTGTGATTCGTTTCAAGTTTTAATTGTGGGACTGCACGTTGGCCACCTATCACTTCGATTTGGCTTTCCTCGATACCAGCCAATTGAGAAAGATAGGTCTTTAATTGTTGTTCTGCATTACTGTCAGCAATGGTTGCAGAAGTTGCGACAAATCTTACATCTTTGGCCTCAACACCAAAGGCCTCTAAAACACGTCGTAACTGCAAGGCAAGCTCTGCTGCCTGTGATCCAACATAGCTATGAGCTTCATCTAAAACAATCCAACGCAGGCTTTTCTTTGCTCTAGATTTTTCAATAATCGGTGCATCAATTTGACGCACCATAATATATTCCAACATCGTCCCGTTGGTCACCAAGATTGGAGCAGGACTTTTTCTCATCAATTCTCGTGATAAAACTTGATAAGGACGGTCCTTTTGTAATGTTCTATTTGAACTCTCTGATTCAGGGGTATTCCCGTTATACAAACAATATCTGAGTTTTCCGCCAAAATGTTGAGTCCAAGCACTTAACCGCTCTTCTTGAGAATTAATCAACGCATTAAGCGGATATAAGAATAGAGCATGCACACCTTCCAACGGCGCGTTGATATTTTCGCTTAATTCATATAAATCATTCAGAATTGGTACCATAAAACATTCTGTTTTACCTGAACCTGTACCAGATGTCACAACAATTGATTTTTTATCCGCTAATAAGTTTTTCCAACTTTTTAGTTGATGTTCAAAAGGCTTAAATTCTGCCCCAAAGCGATAGCGACCATTACTCTGCGAATCCAAAGCACTTACAACTGACTTCGCTAATAATTTTCCACTCAACTCTGACATCGTCACCGGTGATTGTTTCCAAGCAAAAGTATGCTCAAAAACAGGTGGAGCTAAAAATGAAAATTTGCTTCCCGGAAGCTGAGACATTTGTTCAGCAAGGTGTTCTCTTAACTCAGGATCGTTGATCCCTAATACGCTTAACGTTGATTCTTTTGTACGCTGACATGCTTGTTCTAATAAATCGGAATAATAAGGTTGCATATTAGTGAGCCTTTAAATTTAATAAATAAGATGTTGTTATTTCAAAAATTGAGTTAAACCAAGACTGGTCAAAATCACGGATCTGACGAATCTTATGATGAGTTAAACTATTTGATTTATCTTCAAGCACAAAACTGGTTAGACCTACATTTTTTAGCGCAAGATAAATTGGCAAAAGAATAACTGATGCATGCTGTGGCAAACTGACCATAGGTTTTAATGGAAGATTTAGATTATCTTTTTCAAACCACGCTGTGAGTTGTTGCTGGAACCACATTGGCCACAATTCGCCTTCAGGCTGGTATCTCAATAAATTCTGAAGATAATGACCGTTAACAATATTATTCAACTGATTCTGCGTTAATCCATTTAGAACCGGCTCATCAAAATAATAAGCTTCTAAACTTTGATTCAGAGTTGAAATGTCTTGAGATAACTTTGCATATCTCGCTTTCAGCGTTTTTTTAACAATGGCCTCAGGGATACCTTGACTCACATAAAGTTCAAAAGTTTTAGAGATTGCATTTTTCCAAGCTTTAGCAGGGATTAATTCCCATACTAAATCGAATTCTCGTTCGAAGCGTTGATAAATATCATGTTCAAAATCAAGTAACCATATCGCCAGTGCCAAACATGATGGATTTCTTACCAAATCCTTCCACACTTGAAATGTGACCAACGGTAAATGGTTGTACTTCGAATATAAGTGGTAAAGATACAGCCATCCAGAGTTTTGCAAATCACTCGCCATAAGTTCTAAGTAATCTGCAATACTATTTGGGTTAAATGTTGGATGATAATCACGTACGGCAGTATGTAAGGTATCCGCAGTTTCAAAAGACAATGAATCTTCTTTTATCTGCTGCGATATGAATTTCGGTCTAAATTTAATCGATTGTTCATCTCTAGGAATAATTAAACAAGGACCCACATTGCTCAATCTTGGCAATTTATACTTACCTGTTTCAACACCTTCAGTTGTAACTGGTTCGAGTGGTAAAACAGCCTGTTCAGGTTGGTTTAATACCATGATGACTGGATCAACCACTTGTGAACCTGAAAGATTCAAACCATTTAAAAAATAATGACCTTGTTCATCTATTTCAAACTCGGTTTGATAATGTTTAATCTCATAATTTAAAGATTGTTTCCCACCAGTGACTTCGAGAATAATCCGTGCATCTAAGTCTTTTGTTAATGCTAATAATTCTTCTATTTCAGCTCGATAATGAATAAGTGATTCTTGATGTGGTTTTCCACTCACCAAAAATTGCCATTTGTAGTAAGGCGCATCTACATCTCGAATATGAATGCTCTTCAGTCTGATTGTCATCCGAAAATTGGTTGGCTTATTCTCTGGCGCATATAAACATAATCTTGAACCAAGTAAATCATCTACAGTTAATACTTTTTGTTTAATCGGCTGATGATTTCCGTTGTAGAGCGTTGCACCATGTGATGGAAATGGTAGTAATAAATCTACTTGATCTCCCAAATTCAGCATCAAATTCAGTTTGATATTTTCAGGTAGATGCTCATTGCATTTTAGATGATATTCATAACCATATTGCCCATATATATCATCATTCAGTTTACGCGACTTAAAGCTCACTGCTTGATGATCAGTAGTGATTCCTAAGCAAATGATATTACTTTTTGTTAGAAGACGAATATTTGCTTCATTAGGCGTATCACCCGCCAGTAATTCAATTTGCAGGTCTTCAGGAAAAATTACAACCTTGCGACGTAACACCACATTTTGAGATGAATTTTTAATGGTTAAAGTCTTTACGCCATATGCTGCAGAACCCACATGATGAGCTAAAAGCTTTTGTTCTGCATAAATAGCTAAACTATCATTTTTTGACTGCAAACCCGTTTCTATATAACGTGCCTTAGGTCTTCCTAAAAAAGCCAATGCAGGTACTGTAGGCCAAGTAAACTTCGTACCCAAAAGATCTACAAGCTCTGATTTGTCAAAATATTTAGAGCATTGAATCTGATATTGCTCTTGATTATCTCCAATAATTTCAATATCGCCTTTCGCCTTATAAACATGCTGGCCAAAAGCATTCGACAAGTGCCCAGTTACACACTCCTGAGAAGTAAATCGATATGATGGCGGTATTAGTAAAATAATTTCTGATTCTGCTGTCTTAAATGAAGCCTGCCCAATAAATGGACAAAGCTCTCCCTCATCCTGCGCAAATGCAACAGGAACACTACCGATTTCTAAACAAGTTTGAGGTAATTCTTTTTGATAAAGAATTTGATCTTTATTTTGTAGTGCCAGAATCAATCCATGTTGATAATGCTTTCTAGTAATAATGCGCGTTTGTGCACCTATACGTATATTCACTGGCTTCTTAGCCTCAGGCCTTGCCATAAACGTTGCTGTGCCAAGTTTTGCTAAGGGTTCATGTGCTTCATACAATACAATTTCTACTCGAGGAGGAATCCCTTTAACGTCCTCCAAAGTAATTTCTAAGAAATTTGGTAGGAAAACTTCAGTTAAGATTTGATTAGAATTGCGGTTAAAAAAACTCGCACAGGATAAAGCATCCTGTTTTGTCTTCATTTGCTTCAATTCAGTACTAGAAGTAACCAGTAACTGATTTAAAAACTGTTCCGCCACACTACTTTCTAATGGTAGAGGAAATGCTTCCCTCCACTTCGGGAAATTGTTAGATAAATAAGCTGCTGGATTATCTGTATTGTCTAATTGATGCGTTTCAACCAAATGAACAAGATGTTCTGCCATGTCTGAAATAAGCACTCGCGTTTCATGCTCCTTGAATGCCTGTGGCAGATAACGAGTATAAGCTTGAATCAGTTGGTCATTTATTTCAGGGTTATAATGTCTATAGTGACTAAACTGCGCCACAATACGTTTAAATACAGTCTGATAATGATTGCCTTTTTCCATTAAAAGATTTGAAGGGAATCCCCCTTCTTTAAATGCAGAACCAAGATAGTTGGTATGATTTGAACCTTCAAATTTAAGGATCGGACGCTTCCAAAAACCCTCTAAGCCTTGCTGAACCACATAGCGAATATCATCCAAAGGTTGAAAGCCCAGTTCATCATATACAGGCCCCCAACTCCAACCATTCTTATATTCTCGACGAAACCACTCAGAGACAAATAAAGTAAAAACTGCACACCATTCTCGACCAGGTTTATGGCTTTTTTGATCTTGTTGGCTATATCTCAGCGTACGCTTTAGAGCTTGATATTCTTCTAAGGTAATATGATAGGTATAAAGGGGATGACTTGTTGCCCCATTAAGTTTACGCGACTCAAAAATTCGCTTTAGAATATGTCTAGCACTCGATTGTTCCCCTAAGATATCCGATGCTAACAATTCCATAATGCCCCCATTATTATTTTCTGCTTCAAATTAAATAATATAATCGATTCAATTATCTATATAAACCTAAAGGCGTCGTTAATTGTCGTTTAGTTCAACTAAAGTCTATTTTATCTAGGCTTTGTTGCACAAACCTACAGATAAATGAATACCCATCAAAATTGTAGACATATATAACCATCTATAACTCTACAGTTCGATTGTCTAGAATCATATTCAACGTCAGAATTAAAACAGACTTATTTTATATCAATACCGTGGTTGCACGTCCTGCCACAACTACAACTTACTTAATCGGTAATCCCACTAAATTTAACTTCATCTAAAATTTCAAATCGATCTGGATAATAAAACTGCTTCCAACGCTTCATATAAATATCTTTCGATAATAATATAGCTTCATCTGTATGATGTTCTTTTCCTGATAAATCTAATCCGTGACCTAACTGAATTCCGCCTAACTCATTTAAGATATAACGATTATGAAAAGCATCACTTTGATCAGTTTCCTTTATTTGAAAGACGGTTATTTCTAGGTTTTGCGCAATATTATTCAGGCCCGATAGAAGTTGTTTCTTGATATATTCTGGACTTGGAGAGCTATCTTGTCTATTTTCTTTATAATAAATTTTCACAGAAGGATATGAAGGATACTTCTTATATTCAAATAAATTTAAGAGACTTTTTATTACATTTATTGCATTTTCCTTCCAACAATATGCATCAATAATAATTAAATCTTTTGAGCTAGAAACAATAAATTGAGAAATTATTTTTAAAAACTCATCATGCGTTCTGTTAAAACTTACCTGTGAGGGTACATTCCAAAGATTCGAAAAGAATATGTTCTCAGGTGTGAGCCAATCTGTAGTTTCAAGTTTATTGTCCGTAACAATAGCTTTAAATGGATTTAAGCTATGTTCATATATAACTCTTTCTTGCCATTCATTAACTGTAGCCTGAACAGATTCTCCAGGCCGTTCAAGCATGCCCCCTTTATCCAAATATTCACAAAAATGATCTAGACGCTCCAAAGCCCTTTGATCATTTATATCATCTTTCAGCCTAACTAAACCTTTAATAAATTTACGTTTTTTTTGGTTTGGAAAAGTGCTTATGAAATGTGATGTACCAATACCAATACCATTTATACCTTTAAGCCAATTTAAATGGTCTTCATTTTGTAACCATTGAATTACAACTTTTGGATCTAAAGCATATTCGTAAATCATTATAGTGCCTCATCCAATCTCTCGTGAAAGAAACCATTTGGCCATGGTTGTCTAAATTCCCCATCTTCATCCATACGAATACGTCTAACTTGTACTCCATCCTTCGATGGTTCTAAATAGTTAATGACAACCTCATTATGGCTGAATGCTTTTAGTCCTACTGGAAGTTCATTATCTGTATTCTGTCTAATACGTCTTCTAAGGCGTAAAATCAAATGCTCACTATGTGTTTCAATCAAGTAATTTACATGTTCAGTGTTTTGACTTAACAAATCACCAATAGCAACCTGCACTCGTGGATGCAAATGGAGCTCAGGCTGTTCGCATGCAACTAAACCACTCTTTTGTGTAATGGCTGCAACAATCAAAGGCATTAATTGAGAAACACCTGTACCAATTTCATTTGGTTCAACAGATATATCATTTTGTTGATCCCAAATTGAAAATCCCTTAATTAGATCATTTGCATCTAATCTTAAGAAGTCTGTCTCACTTAGTACTGTGTATCGCTTTGCTTTAACTTCTTCATATCTATTTGTTAGATCAGCAATTGCGTCATCATACCTTTTGTTTTTCAGAAGTTCTTCAAGTTCATTATCTTCATCCAACTGATTTAAAAGTTCTTTACTTTGCGAACTTACTGAACTCTGCTCAAAATCTTTTCTAGATCGCAGATCTTCTAGAAGAAATTCTAAGTTGCGTTCCTCTTTTTCTAGTCTGCGATATTGTTTAATAATGGCTTTCTGTTCAAAATCATATTTATATTCTGCTTCATTAGTTGGATCTATGACACGGTTTTCAATTTCAGAAATACCATCTAATACAGCTCCCATTTCACTGATACGTTGATCACCTAAATGCCAGCGAATTAATTCATCAATCTTAGGAGACAGAATTTCAATATTATGAGTAGCATAGATAGGATTATGTAAATCAAAGACCTTACTTACTTTTACAGATATGCCATAACCAAGATCTAATTTATCTTGATCCGACATCCATTTATGAATTTCTTTTAATTCACCAAATGAGGCTTTCTTTAACATGCTCCATGCAGCTGATCCATCGTACCAATCTGACTGTTCTATATATGGTAAAGGCTGATAATTGGCATCAGGAATTTTACGAATTGGACCGATACACAAACTTTCGTTTAATAAGTTCAAAAGATTATCTAAAGGTGCAACCAATACATCACTAAGTAACTCCGTAATAATCTCATCATGTTTAATTGTATCTAACTCAAGGTTAGTTCTAATTTTTCTGCCTAAAGTCGGTAATGCACCGACATTAGTATCTATCGTTAAAACATTATGTAATAAATTGTATTCACGATGATCATGGATAGAAATCATATTTCTACGATCTCTATCTTGTAAATTCACTAACTCATGTAAGGCACTTACAAAATAGTCATCACTTGAAAACTGGATAGATAAGCCATCTTCAGTAATATCCTTCGGATCAATACCATATTTTTTCATACGATATTTGAAACGTTGAGCCATATACTCAAGTGCTATTTCTTTCTTTTCCTCAGGATTGTCAGTTTTTTCTAGTAACTGGTTATAGTGATTACTTAATTGACGATCAAACTCCAACTCTTCTTCGTCTTCTTCTTCGGTTTCATAGACATCTATACCGTCCAATATTAATCGATTGTATGGATGTAAATTAGCCTTTGAATCTTTTTGAGCTTGTAACCATTCATCATGATTCGCAGGCAGAAGCAATGGATGAATATAATTTAAGAAAGTAAGGAATGCCTGCTTCGGTCCTGAACTGGTAACCTCTGCAATAATGTCACCATCAAATTCAACACGATACGTTTTGATGTATGCTGTTTTTTCAAACTTATGCCATGCAATTTCAAACTCTATGGCAATCGTTTTAGCATCAACAACAGGACTACTGAGCTGAATGTCCAGTTCTTCGCTGAGCAATTCATACAGGTATGCATAACTGCTTCCAATCGCATCGCCCTTATCATATTCCATTTTAAGTGTAATGTTGGTATCCAGATCTCGCTTATGCACCAGGTTTTCAAAGCCACCAATGTACTTTTTATTCAAAGCATCCAAGTACATTGGGTTGCACTGTCCTTTGGACAGGATTTGCTGCACATAGAACAATGCTTTGAGTACGGTACTTTTACCCACACTGTTTGGACCGAACAGTAAGGTCACAGGTGCAAACTCAATGGTTTGAGTTTGTTTAAATGCACGAAAGTTTGTAAGCGAAATTTTAGTAATCTTCATAATGTGCGATGATTTCTCTTATTTTTAAAATGGCAATTCAACATCTTGCTTAGTCACTAATTTGTCTGAGTTTACAGCAACTTGGTCAAACCATTGCAACCATGCATCTGAATGATATTCATCTAAAGACGTTTCACTATACATCTGCAAATCGACTTTGGGCTCTAAGATATTAAAAGCATCATAAAGTGTACCACTCATACAGGAATAGATCAGTGAAATATAATATTCTCGATCTTCATTAGGGATCTGTACTAAGAATTCATCATATAGTGGACATACCAATTGCATGGTTTTCTTCACATCTGTTAGGAAAATTTGCACCAATGCTGATTTAAAAATTGCTGCTGCTGTACTTTGAATTGGGAAATTAAAGAACCAATTGTTCTCCCACTGATCTAGATAAGCATTACTTGGTCTATTTTTTACACTTGCACGATGTAGCCCAAACATATTATTAATAAAACCATGTTGCTGACCGAATTCTATACACTGTTGTCTTAATTGATCAATTGCAGGATAACGCTGATAGATTTGCTGACGAACCTGAGTAATTTGATGACTTGGCATAGACATCATTTTACTTAAATTGTCATCTTGAATACCGTAAATTAAACCAAGGAAGAAGAGTTTTGCTTGATCTCGGCTAATCTCTATTTCATCCGCCAACTCTTGATAAATATCCGATTGGTTATAGTCCTGAATCAGTTGTCGATCACCAGATAAACCAGCCAAAACCCCAAGTTCAATTTGCCCATAATCAAAGGAATACAAAGTATATCCAGCTTGATTGGCAAAAATAGATCGATAGGCTTTAGGGAAAGACAAAATGGCAGGATCTTTTGCTGTACAACGCCCTGTCACTGTTCCCAAAATTTGATACTTAGGATGTACTCGATCTTGCGTAGTATTGGCAAATGCTTTGACTAAACTAGATGCACGATTGAGTTTGTCAAATTGGTGATATAAATGTGCCACAGGATCTTGCTGAACTTTCTTTAAGAGATGATCCAAACTTTCATCCTGCTTCGATTGCATCAAGACATCATATTGATATTTATCTTTTAAATACTGCTTAATTTTGCCTGTATCTGAAGTAAATACACCTGTTTGCTGTTGAATATCAAAATTAATCCCATTACGTGCCTTTTCAATTTGTTCAGCAAATACGCTGAGTTTTTTTGCAGGTATATGTAGCCCTGATTTTGAGTAGTGATATAACGCAATGGTAAATGGTAATTCAATCGTTTTATAAAGATGATGGAAATAAGGACGTTTCAGCGCTTTATCGGCAATCGCTTTAAGCTTTTCAAAAGTCTTAAAATCCACATTACCGAAGTCATTTTCTTTGACATCTGGTATTTCATAAGCTTCAACAAATGGCTGATAGTTTTTGTGTTCTAAACCCAAAAATGCCATTTTGGCTAAGATTTTAACGTCAACAATCACATCATAGCTTTTTAATTTTTCATACTTCACGCGTTGATGTAGCAAAGCCTGATAGAGATCATAAACGTATAGTGTTCTCACACCATTTTTAAACTCGGATAGAAGCGATTCAGTTTCAATTTTTTCATTTTTCACTGGTAATTGCTTACGTTTTACAAAGTTTTCAAAGGCATATTTTTCAATAGACACTGTTTTTTTACAGCCTCGACATGCGGCATGTGTTCTTTCTTTTGCAGAAACATGAATATAAGCATCTTCTAAACCACAATGAGGACAGGTCCCTTTAAAACCATGGGTTGAACAGCATGATGCACAGTTATTACATAAGTAAAATTTTTTATAGGACAGCAATTCATAGGGATTACACGCATTTTTTGATTCACGGCTATCAATCACGCCCATACACGACAAACAATGTGTCAGTTTAACGACGTGCGTATATTCATGACATGCTGAGTTTGAACAATGCCAATAGGTCGCAGAATATGCCATTTTCCCCATCGAATTTTTATGATGTTCAGACACCACTAGAGGACTCTTGCATTTTCGACAACTTAAACGATCTAGAATTTCATTCCAACGGTTTAAGCCCGCAATAGTACGCAGAACTTGGTTATTTTCTTTATAACGTCCGTGTAATTGCGTCGTATCAAACTGCACCTCTCTTAAAACTTTGTAAAAAATACCCTCTTCTAAATCATGTTCTGAGTTTTTTTCACAATGATTACAGTCATGGCGACGGCATAATACTTTTCGATCTAAACTTGTTTCAGTAATTCTTTCTTTATCTTTAAGTTCTTCAGGTTCGAATAATTCGATTGGTTTCTTTTCACCATTCACTTCAATATATTCATGATTGATTTTTTTAAACCAAATTTTACCCTCACAGAAGGATAAAGGCTTTAAGCCATTTGCTTTGTAGCTGGTTGGTCTAGGCTGAAAGGACGAATGCTGAACTTTTTCAATTTCTGCCTTGTAGCCACATTTTGCAAAAATCGTATATTGAATTTTCTGTAAATGATTGTTTTGGCTATGTTGATTACATAGTGATTCACTATACGCATTAATAATTTTATTCAATTCATACAATGGTAATGGACGTTGTAATAGTTTGTATTCTAATATTTTAAGCATACACACCACATGATGGAAATGGTGTGCGATCGCATAGTGATAATACTCTGCAAAATGTGTCGAATCCTGTTGTTCGATACATTGCATAATATGATCAATATAAAGTCGCTCATCAGAAATAAGCTGATAAACATAAGCAAAGTGTTCTTCTGCCAATCTATTCGCTAGACTATTACGAATATTTAACGGTAACTGGTTTAAAGCCTCGACCCACTGTGTTTTATCTTCAGGTAATTCATCAATAAATTTTTGTGCAATGTCATCACTATATAGCGTGTCAGGATGTGCCAAAACCATTTCACGCCACAATGGATGTTTCGGTATATAGGCATTTAAAAAGCTATATTGGTCTTCTAATTGTATATTGCTGATGTCATTTACATTCAGTGCACGACCTGAAACCAATTTGATCGCAAAGCTGAGTTGATGAAAGCCTTTATGATCTGCATATTGTAATAATGCATCAAGATCTGCTGTTTGATTGAGACTTTGCTTGAGCAGTCGAATTAATAGCTGTTCAGGTAATTCTTCTTCAGCGTTAGATAAATAAGCATGGATATAAGTATTGCTTAAAGCGTCATGCTCTAACAATAAATGATGTGGTTCTAGGATTTTA
>DDAT01000009.1:0-4174 GCA_002332985.1 Acinetobacter lwoffii
CTTTTAAACGGGCAGCAAAACGACGTGTGGTATCTGCTTCAATCTGATAATTTACTTCACGATGCATCATCTCACGGACTTCATCGAACCATTGGTCGAATTCGCGGGTCTGCGGCACGATTCGGGTCAATTTCAGCATGTTTTTAAACAGGCTCATATCCGAATCAATGGCTTCTGCCACACCCGGATACTGAATTTTTAACACCAGTTCCATACCATCAGATTTTCGGGTAGCACGATGTACCTGTGCCAAAGAAGCTGTGCCCAAAGGTTCATGATCAATGGTGAGATCGTCGAGTTTAGAACCGAGTTGTTGCTGTAACTGGGTCTTGATGGCTGGCCATGCCAATGCCACTGTCTGATTGTTCAAAGTATTGAGGGCCTGAGTAACTTCTTCTGGCAGAAAATGCTCACCGTACAGCGCCATCATCTGACCAATTTTAACGATAGACCCTTTCAGCTTGCCAATTTCTGCGACCAGATAATCGGCCTGTTCTTTCATGGCTTTTTTACGTTTCTTTTCTTTTTCTTCTTCGCTTGAGAACATGGAGCTTGCACTAGAAGCTGCCCAACGCGTGCCTGCCAGCAAGGATGCCTTTGCGATCGATAAGCGTCGATCCATAGAGGAGGTTTTCAGTTGTTTAAGCTTATCGTTCTGATCTGACATGTAAACTCGATCCTTTCATCATCAGCATGAAGCAGAATAAATCATTGTAAGGGATAGTAGCGTTTCTGCACGTATTAAAAAAGTTTAAGCCGCTGAATTCATAGTAAAAGCTAGGCAAGCTTTCACTTATTCACCAACTTGCATCAGTTTAGACAGGGCATTATGACATTTGAAATTGGATTTTTAATTCAGATCGTTGTTGTAACTGTTGTTTATTTGTTTGAATATGTTGATGAATCAGGCGCTGTACGCTGTCATGCATGAAGCCTAAAGCATAGCCTTTTACAATCACAATACTTGGTAAGCCAAAAAACAGATATTTAGCATCGTCCAATGTCGCATCGGTGAATACGCCATGTTGCATTAAGGTCGACTGCAAAAATACCTTTTCTTGCTGCACCTGACTAGAGGCTTGATCATTCCAGTAATTCTGGCGCATCGCCATAAGATTATTGTGCTTATAGCTCATAGATCTGGGCTCATTTGAAGATTGAATGCGGATTATATGTGGGTCATGGGCCAATTTTCAATTGTGCAACTGTTTAATCTTTCAGTCCGAGAAAGGCATAGGATTTTTGTCCGGACTGCGTTAATATCAGTGGATAATTTAAACAATATTGATTGTTAAACATTTATTGGGATTGTACCGGTTTCGGTCAAGGGGAAGTTATGCGTCTTGCATGGTTTTTAGTTGCAATTTTTTCGGGTACTGCGGTTCAGACACAAGCTGCTGTTGGGTATTCCAAGGAATATACACAGTGCATGAATTTTAGTTATGGTAATACACCCAAAGCTGAAAAATGCTTGGAAAAAGAGCTGAAAGTTCACAATAAACGTTTGAAGAAAAACTATAAAACTTATCTTAAATTGAATCCTAATCAGACTGCTGCCATCCGTAGTCAGCATGTATTGTGGGAGCGTAAACTGTCCCAGCAATGTAATTTTAGAATGTCAGGAAAATATGCCAAGCAGCAACAAGGTCAATGTATGCTGGCTTTAATTATGGATCAGGCCAATCTTTATCAATCCCGCTCTTATGCGTCCGGGTTCCGATAAATCATCATAGTATTAGCATCGACATTTAACAGAAACATCCCTGAATAAGGTAAACATTTATCCGCATCATCGCTCACAAAAACAGGAATTTTATAATTTTTGTGGGCGTAGAGAATTCGTGTTTTTCATGCTTTTAGCATTATAAAAGCAGGCAAAACAAGGTATCATAAGGCGTTTAAAAAAATGACCTTGGAGACGCCTTAAGTGGATCGACCGACTATTAGCCCTGAACATATGCAGGAAGCCGCTGAAAATTTAACCACCATTCGTGATTTTATTCGTTTTGGTGTGACAGCATTACGTCAATACGATGCACATTTGGGCCAAGGCACAGAAGATTATTTTGCTGAAAGTTCAGCGCTAGTGTTGCAAACCCTGTCACTAGAATGGAAAGCGGACGCTGAAATTCTAGATGCCAAATTATTGCCAAGTGAAAAAGCCGAATTTTTAAGTCTGCTGGAACGCCGTATTAATGAAAAAGTTCCAACTTCATATTTATTGAATCTGGCTTACTTTGACGGCAAACCCTACTATGTCGATGAGCGTGTGCTGATTCCACGTTCACCGATTGCTGAACTGATTCAGAACCGTTTTGCCCCGTATTTTCTGGGTGAACATGGTCAAATGGGTGAAGCAGTCAACAACTTGCCGGAAAACCCGAATCCGAAGATACCACAACGCATTCTAGATATGTGTACCGGTTCCGGCTGTATCGCAATTGCCTTGGCTTATGCTTTCCCTGAAGCGGAAGTAGATGCCACCGATATTTCCAAAGAAGCCTTGGAAGTTGCGCAAATCAATACTGAGCATCATGACAAGCAATATCAGATGGCATTGCTTGAATCGGATTTGTTCGAAAAAATTCCGGCTGAAAACCAATACGATTTGATCGTATCTAATCCGCCGTATGTCGATGCGGAAGATATGGCGGATTTACCTGAAGAATTTCATCATGAGCCTGAGCTTGCACTTGCTGCAGGTCAGGACGGTCTGGATCTGGTGCGTAAAATGCTGGCTCAAGCAGCAGATTATCTGACTGAGAATGGCCTGATCGTGATCGAAGTGGGTAACTCAGAATGGGCGATGCGCCAAAACTTTAATTCGGTTGATTTCTACTGGTTACAATTCCAGAAAGGTGGTACGGGTATCTTTGCATTGACTGCAGAGCAATGTCGTACCTACCGTGATTTATTCATACAGTCTATTCAAGCATAAGGAGTCGTTTGACATGGCAGGTAATAGTATAGGGCAACTGTTCCGTGTAACGACTTGTGGTGAATCTCATGGTGTTGGCCTGATGGCAATCATCGATGGGGTTCCACCCGGCATTGAGCTGACTGAAGCTGATTTGCAAAAAGATCTGGATCGCCGTAAGCCGGGAACATCGAAATTTGCAACCCAGCGCAAAGAGCCTGATGAAGTAGAAATTATCTCCGGTGTTTTTGAGGGTAAAACCACCGGTACTTCAATTGGTTTGTTGATTCGTAATACGGATCAAAAATCGAAAGACTACGGCAATATCGCACAAACTTTCCGCCCGGGTCATGCTGACTATACCTATACCCAAAAGTATGGTTTTCGTGATTACCGTGGTGGTGGACGTTCAAGTGCGCGTGAAACAGCAATGCGTGTTGCAGCGGGTGCAATTGCCAAGAAATTCCTTTTCAAAAAATTTGGCATTGAGATTCGTGGTCATGTAACCCAGATCGGCACCGAAAAAACAGAGAAACTGGACTGGAATGAAGTTCCAAATAATCCGTTTTTCTGTGGTGATGTGGATGCAGTACCACGTTTTGAGGCGCTAGTAACTTCGCTTCGTGAACAGGGCACAAGCTGTGGTGCTAAACTTGAGATCATTGCATCTAAGGTGCCAGTGGGTTGGGGCGAGCCAGTCTTTGATCGTCTGGATGCTGACATCGCGCATGCCATGATGTCGATTAATGCCGTTAAAGGTGTCGAAATCGGTGATGGCTTTGGCGTCGCTGAACAGTTTGGTCATGAAAGCCGTGATGAACTCACCACAGAAGGCTTCCTGGCCAATCATGCTGGCGGTATTCTAGGTGGTATTTCTAGCGGTCAAGACATCCGTGTTGTGATTGCGTTGAAACCGACTGCATCTATCACCACGCCAGGTAAAACCATCAATATTGAGCGTGAAGATACTGATGTGTTGACCAAAGGTCGTCATGATCCTTGCGTAGGTGTGCGTGCAACCCCGATTGCTGAAGCGATGCTGGCGATTGTGCTGATGGATCACTTCATGCGTCACCGTGCGCAAAATGCCGATGTTGTTGCGCCATTTGCACCGATTGAACCTAAATAATTTGCTTTAACTTTAAAGTGAAATTGTTTTAAAGTCAGACTCCGGTCTGACTTTTTTTATTTATAAAATGAATCATTATAAAAATATACGATTGGCAAGCAAGGCTGATATTCAGCAACTTACTATGC
>DDAT01000009.1:4236-7522 GCA_002332985.1 Acinetobacter lwoffii
TCCGGGTGGATGGACGACTGAAGCAGGAATGATCCAGGGTGATCGTATTCAAGAACAACAGTTACATGACTTGCTCAATTTAGAAAATTTTCAGCTCTTTGTGTTGGAAATTTAAAATAAGCTTCTTGGTTGTATTGGTGTGAGCCTAGGACAGCAAGTAGCAGAGATTGGAAGCTTTGCTGTTGCACCTGCTGAGCAAAACTCGGGTTATGGCAAGCAATTATTGGACTTTGCCGAATCCCATATTTTCGAAATATTTAAAAAGAAAGTGATTCAGATGTCAGTATTAAATGTCCGTATTGAACTGCTGGCATATTATCAGCGCCGTGGCTATCAGCTGACTGAAAAGATTGAAGCATATCCACTGGGTCAAAATGTCGGAGAACCGTTGATTCCGTTACATTTGCTGATTTTAGAAAAAATCAGCAAATCAATATGATTAGTTGATGAAAATTCAAGCTTTTTACTGCTTAAATTGAGTAGTGAGAAAGCTCGTGAATATGCTAATTTTTCTGTTCAGTCTAAGCGACTTAAGGTTAGGCAGAAAACAGACCAGGATGTCACATGCTGCATATTATTTTAACTTCTTTATTTCCTCTCATCGGACTGATCAGCTTTGGCTATCTGCTTAAGCGTAGGCAATGGTTGAGTGATGATTTTTGGCGAGGTGCAGAAAAGTTAAATTATTATGCACTGTTTCCAGTGATGCTGTTTTTAAATCTGGCCACTGCCAAGATTCAAATAGAGGTCATTCAGGATGTAGTACTGGTCGTATTTAGCATCATGGCTGTGGTCAGTATTGCGCTGTATATCTTGCGCCAAATTTACCGAATTTCCTATGCGCGTTTCGGCGTCTATGTTCAAGGTTTACTGCGCTTTAATACCTATATTGGCCTTGCTGCTGTCAGCGCCTTATTTCAGCAGCAGGGTATGACTATTTTCGCTGTGATCATGGTGCTGTGTATTCCTTTGGTGAATATCTTGTCAGTGCTGGCATTTACCCGTAGCCACGATATGCAGCTGAAAAAAATCGTCCTGGATTTGTCTAAAAATCCATTAATTTTAGGCTGTATAGTGGGTGGTTTATTTAATCTTTCCGGTTTGTCACTCTGGACTGGAACAGAGCAGTTCCTTAAACAGATTGCACTGTGCAGTTTGCCGCTCGGTTTGATGTGTGTGGGAGCAGCCTTACAGTTTCAGGGTTTTCAGCGTGATGTATTGCCACTCAGCCTGATAACCTTTGGTCGCCTGTTCGGAATGGCGCTGATTGCATTTTTAGTGTGTAAAATTTTCCAGATTGATGCATTAACTACTCAGGTATTGGTCTTGTTCTTTGCACTTCCTACCGCCTCAGCTTCGTATGTCTTAACCCGGGTGTATGGTGGCGATAGTGAGTTAATGGCTAGTATTATCAGTGTACAAACAGTGGTCGCAGCAGGAAGCTTAGTACTGATGCTTTCTTGGATTATCTAAAATTCTAGAATAAATGATAAAAGTCTAAATTTTGCTTTGGATGACATATACTTTGAATTATTAAAATAGCCTAAGCAAATGTTGAGTTCTATTTAAGCGCCAAAATTAAATAAGTTCTGGAATTTTATAAAGGATAGAACTTGCTCATTTTACTTAGGACAGCAAAATCTAAAAATTTGATATCTAGGCAATATCCTCCATCACCCATGTATGCTCTTAATTAAAAAGAATCATGGATAAATTCACGTGAATTAACATAAATAAAAACTGTGTTTCTCCTAAAAATGGTATATAAATTGCTCATGATAATAAAACATTATTGCAGGAGAGAAATGCTTCTGCATTCGCCGAAGGAGCAAGGTCCCAGGAAACTCTCAGGCAAAAGGACTGTGATAATGGATAAAAACTCTGGAGAGAAGTGTTCAATCACTCACCGAAGGGGAAGGTGGCCGCATTGATGTGCAATGTATCTACCGAAGCTCTCAGGTACACATGACAGATGGGAAAAGACATCAATATAATCAAGGAGGTGTCTATGCGTCATGTCGTGGTGATTGGGGCCGGTATTACCGGAGTAACCACAGCTTATGAGCTGGCACAATCAGGCTATCAAGTGACTGTGGTTGATCGGCATCTTTATCCGGCAATGGAAACATCCTTTGCCAATGGCGGCCAGCTGTCTGCCTGTAATGCCGAAGTATGGAACCAGAAAGCCACGGTACTCAAAGGCATCAAATGGATGTCACAAAAAACCGCACCACTTTTGCTCAATCCTTCTTTCAGTGTGCATAAATACAGCTGGCTCATGGAATTTCTGGGCAATATCAAACATTATGAAGCCAATACCCGAGAGACTGTACGGCTGGCTTTACTGGCAAGAGCACGCTTATTTGAAATTGCCGAAACAGAAAATATTGATTTCAATTTAGAAAAACGCGGCATTTTACATTTTTATCATAACAAGACGGATTATGATGTTGCGATCAAAGTCAATGATTTGTTGTGTAGCGGTGGTCTGGAGCGCAATGCCATTTCCAATGCAGAAATCAAGCAGATCGAACCTGCATTAACTGGCGATTATTATGCAGGATTTTACTGTCAGAGCGATGCCACCGGGGATATTCATAAATTTAGTACCGGTTTGGCCAAAGCCTGTATGCAAAAAGGCGTGAAATTTGAGTTTGGTCAAGATGTTTTCGCTGTTGATCATCAGGCTCAAAATATTCGGGTTAAATGCAAACCTAGTACTGAAAATGTCCATTCCTCTCCAGATGACATTCTGGAAATTAATGCAGATGCCGTTGTGGTCTGTGCAGGGGTTGGTAGCTATCAACTGGCTGAGATTCTTGGTGAACGGGTCAATGTTTATCCAGTCAAAGGCTACTCGATTACCGTGCAACTGAATGATGAGCAGAGCCAGAAAAATGCACCTTGGGTCAGTTTACTGGATGAAAGCGCCAAAATTGTCTTGTCACGTCTAGGCAAGGATCGTTTGCGTGTTGCAGGAACAGCCGAGTTTAATGGCTATAACCGGGATATTCGTGCTGACCGAATTCAACCTTTAATTGACTGGACCAATCGTAATTTTGACCTGTGTACTGAGCATGTTGTTCCGTGGGCAGGCTTACGCCCCATGATGCCAAATATGATGCCTGTGGTACGTCGTGGCAAACATGAGCGGGTCTTTTACAATACCGGACATGGTCATCTGGGCTGGACTTTATCAGCTGCAACGGCTGCGATGATTAGTCAGGAAATTGCGCAATACTATCCAGCTTAAATTGATAGCCCGCTTGCGGGCTATTTTTTACTT
>DDAT01000009.1:7664-8145 GCA_002332985.1 Acinetobacter lwoffii
TATATAACAATAAATTTTAATATTTTTAAATTAAATCAATCATATAGTCGATAAATACCGGTAAATCGTTCACAGCCTTTCTGCTGGCTACTGACCGCTAAAATGGCTTTACTATAGTTAAACTCATAGCGGCAGTCATTTTCATTATCGGTGATCTGGTTTTTTGTCTCAGGCGTAGTATAGGCTAAAAAAGGAATGATCTGCTTCTCAGCCCGGTTATTCGGATTACGATACGCCAAACCTTCAATCTTGATCCGGTCTTTGGTCAGTTGATGAATCTTGAGATGCACGGGCTGCTTGGCGATTTGTCCCTGTTCAAACTTAATATAATGCTGGGTCAGACTTTGATTCAGTGAAATATAGACATTTAAATCATCTAAACGCCATTCAAACTGCTGTTTAAAACAGTCTAGCGTTTTGCATTGCTGTAAACGCGTGGCCCATAGTTGTTGGCTATCTTGCAATAAGCGCACAGGTGCAT
>DDAT01000009.1:8180-14090 GCA_002332985.1 Acinetobacter lwoffii
GCTGTGAGTTTTTCACGAGATTCAGCCAGCGATGCTGAGCAGACTTTATTCATGGCAGCCGTTTTTTTGCTGTCATCGCTACAGTTTAGTGTGATCGCCGAGCTACCCGTAGAAATCATCCCCAGACCGAGCATCAGGCCAATTATTTTCAACATATTTATATCAGTTTTCAGTAGCATGATCGCTTATACTTTCACTGTGTTACGCTTGGTCTAACTATAGCGAAATAGAAAGCAAGTGTACAAGATTTCAATGGGCTATTTCTAAAGGATGTATAAGGTGATCGCACAAATTCGTATTGGCCAGGGTCTGGATGTGCATGCATTTGAAGAAGGTGATTTTGTCACTCTGGCAGGCATTCAAATTCCGCATACTCACGGTCTGAAAGCACATTCGGATGGTGATGTGGTGCTGCATGCACTTTGTGATGCTTTGTTGGGTGCTTTGGCGCTTGGAGATATTGGCCAGCATTTCCCTGATACAGATCCTGAGTTTAAAGGTGCAGATAGCCGAGTACTACTCAAGCATGTCTATCAGCTAATTCTGGATCGTGGTTATCACCTGAATAATGCCGATATTACCGTGGCTTGTGAACGTCCAAAACTGGCGAAATACAATCTGGCGATGCGTCAAAGTATTGCAGATGTCTTGGATGTTGATGTGACACAAATCAGTATTAAAGCCACCACCACTGAACAGTTAGGTTTTACCGGTCGTCAGGAAGGCATTATGTCCATGGCAACCGTGTTATTGAGCAGCCACAGTAAATAAAATCAGGCAAAATAATTTGGATTAATCAAGGAAAGTTCCAGTTCCTGCGTTGCTTTACGGCCTTGTAGCTGTAGGGCAACTGCATGCATTAAACCGGTCCAGGTTTCATTCGGTTCCCAGATCTGATGCAAGTGTTCTTGTGCTGTAGGCAGATCCATATCCATATAGTACTGACGATATAAGTACATCAGACAGCTGACATGGTAGTTTTGCGAACAATGTACCCAGACCATTTGCTCTTTTACCAGATGATCAATCAGATCCAGTACCAGCAGGCATTGATTGTCTGAAGGGGTTTCCCAGGAAATCGGAACCTGAATATAGTTCAGTCCCAGCTCAAGGCAAATTTTATCTTCATGCGGCAGATACTGTTCGCTATCGGTCAGCGCCACATTGATGACTGTAGATACACCGTATTCTTTCATCAGCTTTAATTGTGCAGTGGTCGGTTGACCGGAGCTAAACAGATGTTCGTGTATGAACTGAAAATTCTCAATCTGGCTTAATGCCGTTTCAATATCATTCATCAGATAAATTTTCCTTGTTCTAGAAATGCAAACGCCATCTTGGCGATGGCGTTGGTCAGATCATTTAACGATTAGGTAAAATGTCTTTCAATGCCTCATGCATGTCGAGTAAGACTTTTTCAGTCGTTTCCCAGTCGATACAGCCATCCGTAACGGATTGACCGTACTCCATATCACAAAGGTTAGCAGGAATATCCTGACGACCACCTTTAAGATGACTTTCTACCATAATACCAACAATTGACTTGTTACCATCAAGAATTTGTTCTGAAATGTTTTTAAGTACAAGTGGTTGCAGGTACGGGTCTTTGTTAGAGTTGGCATGGCTGGCATCAATCATGATTTTGGTGCTGACTTTGGCTTTGGCTAGCGCGGCTTCCGCATCTGCGACCGAGCCTGCATCGTAGTTCGGTTTGCCATTACCGCCACGCAGTACCACGTGAGCATAAGGGTTACCTGAAGTACGAATGACAGCTACCTGACCTTGATCATTTAGACCGAGGAAGCTATGGCCATGTTTTACCGATTGCATCGCATTGGTCGCGACCGTTAAACCGCCGTCAGTACCATTTTTAAAGCCGACTGGTGAAGAAAGACCAGAAGACATTTCACGATGGGTCTGGCTTTCTGTGGTACGTGCACCAATCGCTGACCATGAAATCAGGTCTTGGTAATACTGTGGCGAGTTTGGATCAAGTGCTTCAGTTGCACATGGCAAGCCCATTTCATTCAGTTCAAGTAACAACTTGCGACCGATACGCAGACCTTTTTCAATATTGAATGAATCATTCATATCCGGGTCATTGATCAGACCTTTCCAACCTACGGTAGTCCGTGGTTTTTCAAAATAAACCCGCATCACGATATATAAGCTGTCTTTAACTTTTTCGCTCAGCACTTTTAAGCGCTCAGCATATTCATGCGCCGCCTCTGGATCGTGAATAGAACAAGGGCCAATTACAACGAACAGGCGTTTGTCTTCACCATCCAGAATTTTACGAATCGTTTCACGACCATGCAGTACGGTTTGATAAGCAGTTTCAGTCAACGGTAACTCTGCTTTAAGCTCGGCAGGAGTTACCAGAGGAATCATGCTGTGGATATTCACGTCATCAATATCTGATGCTGAAATAGGATTTGACTGTTGTGTATTCATTGCCGTCACTGGTTCGATCATACAAAAGGTTGTTTAATAGCCCGAATATAACATGAATGATGCGTCACTTTGTTATAAAAAAGATGAATACTTCTTTGAAAAAAAAGTGATGAATCGGATAGTTAACTTAAACGGACTGGGAATTTGGGCTCACCATGATCATTGCTGTTTCAGCAGGTTGAGCCGGTTTTGATTTCACAGGATTAATCATGAAATTCATGCCCAGCGCAAACAGGGTAATGCCTAAAATTTTGCGGATCAGTTTTTCCGGCATACGTGAGCTGAGTAAAGTGCCGACAATAATCGCTGGAATAGAACCCACCAATAACCACATGAGTAGCATGAAATCGACATTGCCTGAAGACATATGACCCAGACCTGCAACCAGTGTCAGTAACACTGCATGCACCACGTCAGAACCAATAATACGAATCATTGGCAGATTCGGGAACATCACTACAAGTGCCATGATGCCAAATGCGCCGGCACCCACTGAAGATAACGTGACAAATATGCCCAAGATAATGCCCATGATAATAATGGCTACGCGCTTATCTTTGGCTTGCAGCTTCACTTTTTCCAGATCCTGCGTCATATCCGGCAGTTCTTGTTTTCTGTATTTATTAAAAAGATTTTCGATCTGGGTACGGAACAGAATAGATAAGCCGGTAATAGTCAGCATAAAGCCCAATACCATGGTCAGGACAGCTTTGTAATGCGTTGATTGGCTCAGATAGTTATCAAGAACCCAATGTGTTGCAAAAGATGCGGGAATACTGCCGACGGCCAGCCAGATCACAATCGGCCAGACAATATTCATTTTCTTGGCATGCACAAACGAGCCACAAAATTTAGAAATCGCGGCATAGAGCAGATCAGTACCAATTGCGATATGCGGTTCAATCCGGAATAAGCTGATGAGAATAGGGGTCATCAATGAACCGCCACCGACACCGGTGACACCTACACAAAAACCTACCAGAACGCCTGCTAAAATAAATTCAATCGGACCAAACATGCATATATGCCAAAATCAAAAAACGAGCATATCTTATGACTTTTGGATATAAGTCGTTGTCTTGATTATTGATTTACTTATGCATAAAAAAGATAAAGCTAGGTGAAGAATATTAGGTGATCTTTCATGTTTATTCACTGGGTTATGTATAAAGTGCGAATATAATGATTGATTTTAACTGTCCGATTTGCCCCATTTCTGTCTAATTGAATGTACCTGTAAATGTCGATTTAATTCTTTTTATGCAAGCTCCCTTATTGACTAAGTTATTCTAAACGGTGGGTTTCTTAAAATTAGAAGATACTTAAGCTTCTTCCGGAATAGCCATAGGATTATGTTAGAATCCCGATTCAATAAATTTCCATGCGGATCTGAGAGGAAACCCACTTGCTAAATCGAAAACTTAAAATTGGAATCGTGGTCGGTGAAGTTTCTGGAGATACGCTTGGCGCAAAATTGATTCGCCGTTTTAGTGAGCAAGGCATTGATGCTGAATTTGAAGGTATCGGTGGGCCACAAATGATCGCTGAAGGCTTTAAAAGCTATTATCCGATGGATATTTTATCGGTGATGGGCATTGTCGAAGTTTTAAAAGATATTAAAAAACTGTTTGCTGTGCGGGATGGTCTGGTGGAAACCTGGACTAAAGATCCGGTCGATATTTTTATCGGGATTGATGCGCCTGATTTTAACCTGCGTTTGTCAAAAACCATTAAACAAAAACAGTTACCGATTAAAACCGTGCAATACGTCAGTCCTTCGGTCTGGGCATGGCGTCAAGGCCGTATACACGGCATTAAAGCCAGTATTGATCTGGTGCTGTGTCTGTTTCCATTTGAAAAAGCGTTCTTTAAAAAATGGGATGTTCCTGCAGCTTTTGTTGGACATCCATTGGCCAGCCAGTTACCGCTTGAAAATCCAATTCTGGATGCTCAAACAGAATTAGGTCTGGATCCACATCAGAAATATATTGCCTTATTGCCGGGCAGCCGTCGTGGTGAAATTGAGCGTTTAGGCCCTTTAGTTCTGGATGCTGCCAATATTCTGCATCAAAAATATTCGGATTATACCTTTCTGATTCCTGCGATTAATGATGCGCGCAAGCAGCAAATCGAAAGTTTACTTGCCACTTATCCTGAAAGCTTAAAGGCCCAGATTCGTTTGATGGAAAATACCAGCGCTGAGTCCAAAATTGGCCGTCAGGTCATGAATGCATCCAATATCATTGCACTGGCGTCTGGAACAGCAACGCTTGAAGCGATGTTGCTGCACCGTCCAATGGTGACCTTTTATAAGCTGCACTGGCTGACCTATCGGATTGCGAAGCTACTGGTCAAAATCCCTTATTTTTCATTACCAAACATTATTGCCGGCAAAAAAGTAATTCAGGAACTGATCCAGTCGGATGCTACACCTGAAAATCTGGCAGCTGAAATTGAAAAACTGATGGATATTGAAGCAGCACAGATTCAGGTCATGCAGCATATCACCATGCACAAACAGCTACTTTCTGGCAATAGCGAAGACCCGGTCAAAGCAGTACTGGCGTTAGTCCAGTAATTTTAGTCTGATAATAAAGACTGATTCTTCTGACAATTCAGCCGGTATTGAGTAGGTGTTAGTTCAAACTGTTTTTTAAAACTTTGACTAAACGCCGTCTCGGATGAATAACCGACCAGATAGGCGATCTGCTGGATACCAAATCCACTATTTCGTAAATATTGCGCTGCCAGACGCAGGCGGTGCTGTTGCAGATAGGCAAGGGGTGGCTCACCGACAATCTGGGTAAACAATTGGGCGAATTTGGAACGTGACATATGACACTGTTCGGCCAGACTTTCTACGGTCCAAGACTGTTCAGGTTTGCCATGAATCGCCGCCAGTGCATTAGATAATTCCGGATGCGAAAGAGCATTCAGCCAGCTCGAGGCATTTTCCAGGTTTAAAATATAATCTCGCACGCATTCAATCAGTAAAATACTGACCAGATGATCCAGAATTTTGTCACGTCCGGGACGAAGCTGCTGGGTTTCCAGTGCAAGAAATTGCAAGCCGACCTGTAACCATTCCGGTGCGGTATCACCCAGAATATGTTGAATATGCAGGTATTTAGGTAATGCACTCAAAAGAGGTTTGGCCATCTGGATATCCAAGCTAGAACGAATAGCCAGTATGAAACTATGCTCCGCCGAATTTTCCCGATTGAGATCAACACATTGCTGTGCATTGCTCTGAAAATAAGGATTAATCGCATGGTGCTCAGAAAAATCGGCATTGTCTGGGCAGGAAACATGATGGGAGGAACCTGCGGGTAATAGCACCAGATCACCTTGTTGCAGCTCCAGTCGATCACCATTCATGAACTTTAATTGCGCCTGTCCTTGTAACAGGATATAGGCCAGCATAAAGGGTTCATGTTGATAGTCAAAGCCGCCCGG
>DDAT01000046.1:0-19600 GCA_002332985.1 Acinetobacter lwoffii
TATGAAATTAAAAAGCCCTCATTTGAGGGCTTTTTAATTTCATACGAATTCTAAAATATTCTTCTTTTTTCTTCTGGCCAAAACAGGATTTTTAAAACAACTTATTTTAAGTATATAAAAAGCCGGAACCAGTCCGACTTTTAGAATGATTTATCGATGAGTATGAATCGACATCACAATGCCCATCCCGGCCAGCATGGAAATCACTGCCGTTCCACCATAACTCATGAGCGGTAATGGATCTCCAGTTACGGGTAAAATCCCGCTCACCATGCCTGAGTTTAAAAATACAAAGAAGAAGAAAGTCAGTCCCATGGCTCCAGCATATAAACGGCCAAAGTTATGAAAGCTGTTTAAACCAATCATCAGACAGCGAATAATAATGGCAGTGAATAAACTAAACAGCAGGAAAACACCGATAAAACCGAATTCTTCGGCATAAGTCGACATAATAAAGTCAGTATGATGTTCAGGCAGATAACCTAAATGTGATTGGGTACCTTCGGTATAGCCTTTGCCCGTGGAACCACCTGAACCAATCGCAATTTTGGACTGGATGATATTCCAGCCTGCACCCAAGGCATCCGATTCCGGATCAAATAACGTGGTAATACGTTTTTTTTGATACTCTTGTAGCACGAACATCCATGCAGCCGGAGCTGCCACAGCTACCGCCGCTGCTGCACCACCAATCAGACGCCACGACATCCCACTTAAAAATAGAACAAAAATACCAGGAATTACCAAGCCAATGTTCAAGTCAGGCTGAAGTGCCACCAAAACAAATGGTACGCCCAATAGAATCAAAGCCCCGACAATATGCAAAAATTTGGGAGGAAATGGCTTACGTGCAAAATACCATGCCATCATCAAAGGCATGGCAAATTTCATCACCTCACTCGGTTGCATGCTTCCCACCCCTGGCAAGGTAATCCAGCGGGTTGCACCCAAACGTTTTTCACCAATCACAAAGACCAGAAGCAGCATGAAGATCCCGAAGGCATACAGGTATGGACTAATCGCCTGATAGACTTTCGGTGGAATCTGCGCACAGATAAACAGCAGCACAAAACCAATTCCAAAACTGATCGCCTGACGCACCACCATGCCAGAGTCTTCGGATGTCGCGCTATACACTACCATTAAACCCAGGATTGCATTGAGAACTAGAAAGCACAATAACCAGGGATCAAGGTGCAACTTGGTCCATCGAGATGAATCTTGCGGGTTAATACTACGTCCATCACGCAAAGAGTGACGTAAAAACCGATACTGCTGTGAAGGTATCATTGGCCAAAAGGTGAAAAAGAATGATGGCAAAATTATAAGTGAAAGCTATAGCGAATAGATCGCTATAGCCAGATTTATTCTGCTTTTATTTAAATATTATTTGAATATATTTTTAAGCCTGAGCCTGTAAAATCAGCTTGGCCAGTTCCAGATCGTCCGGATAGGTAATTTTAATATTATCGGAACGCCCTTGTACTACACTCACCTGTTCGCCGATATGTTCCAGCGCACTGGCTTCATCAGTAATCGTAGCACCATCTTGCAAAGCCTGCTCAATCGCCCGTTTCAACACACCTAGCTTGGCCATTTGTGGTGTTTGTGCCTGCCATAGCATTGAGCGATCCACTGTTTCCTCAATATCAAAATTGGTTACTACACGCTTAAGTGTATCTCTTACTGGAATCGCCAGAATCGCAGCCTGATCATTTGTAATCGCCGTATTGACTAACTGTTGCAGACAATCCTGACTGACACACGGACGTGCCGCATCATGTACCAACACCCAGTCATCTTCAGAAGCGATTTGAGATAAATACGTGAGTGCATTTAACACGGAATTCACCCGCTCGGCACCGCCCAGACAGAAATGGGCTTTCTCTTGACTGGAAAATGGCAGCATTTTTGCGACGTTGTCCTGTTCACCAATCGCCAGGACATAACCCGCCAAAGGCAGTTGATTCAGACGAGCCACCGTATGTTCAAGAACAGTTCGCTCTTGAATCATCTGATATTGTTTCAGTTCTGTTTTGGAGAAACGGCTACCGGAACCTCCAGCTGGAAGAATGACCCAAAGTTTAGGGTGTGGTTGGTGCTTCAGCTGACTCATTGGTTCGCAGGTCTACTTTAGAATTAGGATTAAGATAGATCGGTTTATATTGAGTACTGATCGTGCTCATTTGAATAAAAGTTTCGCGTGGCTTAATCAGACCAAGATCTAAACGCGCATGTTCTTCGATGGCTTCAATACCATTCTTCAAATCATAAACTTCTGCTGCCAGAACGCGATTACGCTCTTTTAGCTCATCATTCAATTCCATTTGTTGTTGGATTTTCTGGGTCAGTTGCTGATGATCATGATAACCACCTTCACCAAACCAGTATAAATATTGAAACCCTGCGATCAAAATGATCGCAAGGCCCAACAGTACTTTACTCGCAGTCGAGTCGAATACATTTAACATTGACATAAGTCGCTTAGTTCAAACCTTTGAACTCAGCTTTACCGCGATATGCAGCATTAGTCAATTCTTCAATACGAAGTAATTGATTATATTTCGCTACACGGTCAGAACGGCAAAGTGAACCCGTCTTGATTTGACCCGCTGCTGTACCTACTGCAAGATCAGCAATCGTTGAATCTTCAGTTTCGCCTGAACGGTGTGAAATTACCGTAGAGTAACCATTTTCTTTCGCAAGGTAGATGGCATCTAAAGTTTCAGTCAAGGTACCGATCTGGTTGTATTTAATCAGAATAGAGTTACCCACTTTTTCGTTGATACCACGCTGCAGGATTTTCGGATTCGTTACGAACAAGTCATCACCTACCAACTGGATCTTGTCACCAAGAATTGAAGTCAGGTAAGACCAGCCTTCCCAGTCAGATTCGTCCAGACCATCTTCAATCGAGATAATTGGGTACTGGTTTACAAGACCTGCTAAATAGTCAGAGAACTGGTTGCTTGTGAACGCTTTGTTGCCTTCGCCCGCAAGAATGTATTGACCATTTTTGTAGAATTCTGAAGATGCACAGTCAAGCGCAAGCATGATGTCAGAACCTGCTTTGTAGCCAGTTTGACCAATTGCTTCAAGAATAACCGTAATTGCTTCTTCGTTTGAACGTAAGTTCGGTGCAAAACCACCTTCATCACCTACCGCAGTGTTTAAACCTTTTTTGTTTAATACTGATTTAAGTGAATGGAAAATTTCAGCACCGGCACGTAGCGCTTCAGAGAATGAAGTGAAGCCTACTGGCTCAATCATGAATTCTTGAATATCGACGTTGTTGTCTGCATGTGAACCACCATTGATGATGTTCATCATTGGTACAGGCATGGTCAAAATCGTTTGACCGCGAAGATCTGCGATGTATTGGAAAAGAGGAATTTTCTTTTCTTCAGCAGCAGCGCGCGCAGCAGCCAAAGACACTGCCAAAGTTGCGTTTGCACCTAATTTTTCTTTGTTTTCAGTACCGTCAAGCGCGATCATCGTGTTATCGATGTCTTTTTGTTCGAATACTGATTTACCGACCAAAGCGTCACGGATTAACGTATTGACGTTATTTA
This sequence comes from Acinetobacter lwoffii, assembly GCA_002332985.1. Taxonomy (GTDB): domain Bacteria; phylum Pseudomonadota; class Gammaproteobacteria; order Pseudomonadales; family Moraxellaceae; genus Acinetobacter; species Acinetobacter lwoffii_N. Next base: position 3,573 of record DDAT01000046.1, read on the forward strand.
CCGCAGTTTTAACGCCTTTACCTAAGTAACGCGCTTTATCGCCATCACGAAGTTCTAAAGCTTCACGAGAACCAGTTGAAGCACCAGATGGTGCACATGCACGGCCAACTACGCCAGATGCTAAGATTACGTCTGCTTCGATGGTAGGGTTACCACGAGAGTCCAAAATTTCACGTGCACGAATGTCAACGATTTGGCTCATGAACTATTCCTCAGTTGATTAATATGAGCTGCCTATACGGCAGCGCAAGAGTGATAAACTCAGTGTGTATCTAACTTTTCGAAACCTTTAACCAAGGTATCCAATTCTTTTAGCTGTGCCAGGAACGGCTCAAGCTGAGACATGCGCAGCGCACATGGACCATCACACTTGGCTTTTTCCGGATCTGGATGTGCTTCCAGGAACAAGCCTGCAAGACCCGTTGCCATACCCGCACGTGCAAGCGTTGTAATTTGCGCACGACGACCACCGGCAGAATCTGCACGGCCGCCTGGGGTTTGTAAGGCATGGGTCACATCAAAGAAAACCGGGACATTCATTTCTTTCATGATGTCGAAGCCCAGCATGTCTACAACCAGATTGTTATAGCCAAATGCCGAACCGCGTTCACAAATGATCAGCTTGTCATTTCCGGCTTCCAGACACTTATGCAAAATATGACGCATTTCGTGCGGAGCCAGGAACTGGGCTTTTTTGATGTTGATGATCGCATCCGTTTTTGCCATGGCTTCAACCAGATCCGTCTGACGGCTTAAGAAAGCTGGCAATTGAATAATGTCTGCCACTTCCGCCACAGGAGCCGCTTGGTACGGCTCATGCACATCGGTGATGATCGGCACATTAAAGTGTTTTTTAATGTCAGCTAACCACTCGAGACCTTTTTCCAGGCCTGGGCCACGGAAAGAGTTCAGGCTTGAACGGTTGGCTTTATCAAAGCTGGCTTTGAACACATAAGGAATGCCCAAACGTGTACAGATATCGACATAAGTCTCTGCGATTTCAAAAGCCAGGTCTTTAGATTCAAGTACATTCATTCCGCCGAATAATACAAATGGCAAATGATTTGCCATTTGTATATCGCCCAAACGTACAATTTCTTGTGGTTTTAATTGCGACATTTAAACTTCCCTAGTTGTGTCCTACGCACCGATTATTTGGTTTTTTGGTACTGCTTTTTCGCAGCATCAATGAAACCTGCAAATAATGGGTGACCATCACGTGGCGAGCTGGTAAATTCCGGGTGGAATTGTACTGCAATAAACCAAGGATGTGCAGGAATTTCAACAGTTTCTACCAGATGCTGTACCGGAGAGTAACCAGAAATCTTCATGCCTTTTTCTTCCAGCACTGGGATATAACGGTTGTTCATCTCGTAACGGTGACGGTGACGCTCGATGATTTCTTCAGAACCATAAACTTCTGCAGTTTTAGTCCCTGCAACCAGTTCAGATTTTTGCGCGCCTAAACGCATCGTGCCACCCAGATCAGAATCAGCAGAACGTTGCTGAACTTCACCACGCTCATCTAACCATTCAGTAATTAAACCAATCAATGGAGATTTGGTTGAACGGTTAAATTCAGTCGAGGTCGCGTCTGCAATACCAGCAACATTACGTGCGTATTCGATCACAGCCAACTGCATACCCAAGCAAATACCGAGGAACGGCACACCGTTCTCACGTGCGAACTGAATCGCCTTCATTTTGCCTTCAGTACCGCGCTCACCGAAACCACCAGGAACTAGAATCGCATCAGCATCTTTCAATACTTCTGCTACATCTTGGCCTTCAAGCTCTTCAGCGTTTACGTAGTCAATCTGAACTTTCACACGGTTTTGAATACCCGCATGTAAAAGTGCTTCGTTGACAGATTTGTAAGCATCTGGAAGTTCAACGTATTTACCGACCATTGCAACACGTACGGTGTATTCAGGGTTCAGTAATGCTTCTACAACGTTATCCCAATCTGTTAAATCAGCTTCAGGAAGATCGTTATAACCAAAACGTTCACAGATTAAATCATCAACATTTTGTTCGTAGAATGTACGTGGAATCTGGTAGATCGAACGTGCGTCTTTACATACCACAACGGCACGTGCTTCAACGTTGGTAAATAATGCAATCTTACGCGTCGTATCTGCATCTACATCGTACTCTGTACGACAGATGAGAATGTCTGGCTGAATACCAATCGACAGGAGTTCTTTAACAGAGTGCTGTGTTGGTTTGGTTTTTAATTCTGCTGCAGACTTAATGTATGGGAGTAACGTTAAGTGCATTAACATGGTACGTTTATGACCAAGTTCAACCATTAACTGACGTACAGATTCCATGAATGGGAGAGATTCAATGTCACCTACAGTACCGCCGATCTCTACGATCGCAACGTCATAACCTTCGCCTGCACGAAGTACACGCTCTTTGATATTGTCAGTAATGTGTGGAATAACTTGAACAGTACCGCCTAGATAGTCACCACGGCGTTCTTTGTTTAGAACATCCTGGTAAACACGGCCTGATGTGAAGTTATTTAGTTTGGTCATTTTCGCACGACGCAAGAAACGTTCGTAGTAACCCAAGTCTAAGTCTGTTTCAGCACCATCTTCTGTAACAAAAACTTCACCATGCTGGAATGGGCTCATTGTCCCTGGATCGACATTAATGTATGGATCCATTTTTACCATGGTCACTTTTAAACCACGAGCTTCTAAAAGTGCAGCAACAGAAGCAGCTGAAATACCTTTACCTAGTGATGAAACTACACCACCAGTAACGAAAATAAAATGGGTCATTGGGTTTCTCGTACAATCGAGCCTAAATCGGCCTGCAATGTTGCGCAATTTTACTTTACCTTGTACCTAGAAAGCAAAGTCAATCCGCATCAATTCAAAGAACAATAAACAATTGACTATTCTAACAGCAATTCCTATAAAAAATTACAGTAAGTTCATATGATTTCTATCTTGCATTTTGCTGCTATAATGGTGTATCCCCTCCACACTTTTATGTTTGATGCAATGATGATGAAGAAACTTTTAATCTCCACCCTAATCCTGACTGGCCTGACATTAACTGCGTGTGTAAAAAAAGAAGCACCAAAAGAAGAAGAGCAAGTAGAAGTTACTCCAGCATCTGAAATCTCGACTCCAGAACCAACGCAATTTGAACCGCTTGAACCTGTAGAGCCAGCGGCAATTGAAGAGGAAGTAGCGCCAACGGTTGAAATTCAACGTGAGCAAACTGAAAACACCACGACTGAAATCCGTCGTGAAATCAAAAAACCAGAAACTACTGAGCCGGCACCAGTGCCTGAAACCCGCGAAGAACCTGCGTCAAAGCCTGCTGAGACCACACCTAAAACCAATTCAAATCCAGAAAACAAGTCTGAGGATGATGCGGTTGCTGACGCGATTGCTGCAGCGATGCCAGCACTTGACTAATTACAGGATCATTCATCAAAAAACCCAGCAGATGCTGGGTTTTTTATTAGAACTTTTTAAGCAGATACTGTTGCCGGTGCACGAGATAAGTGAATCAAATAGTCTGCCATTAGTCGGGTAGCCCAAGATTCGGTTTGCATCAAGCCCTGATAAAAGCCGCAATGACTGCCTTTTTTGGTGGTAATCACCATAATATTAGACATCGCCCGAATTTTTTCTTTATAAGGTTCTAAATTTCGGATGTGACAAACCGGATCATCCTCCGCATTTAGAATCATCAGCGGAATTTTGATACTTTCAAACACATAAATCGGATTGGTTGCCTGGGTATAACTGGCATAATCCGTAAATCCAGCCAGTTCAAAATAGAGTTTTTCAAATTCGGACAGATCTTTAACTTCTAATAACTGTTTCCAGCTTGGGCAGACCTGCCAGGTTTCTTGATAAGGATGAATAAAGCGCTTAATCAGTTTTTTGGCCATGACTTTACTGTAAAACGGATGCACATTGGCAAAACCGGTTTCAGTGTTATAGCCAGGACATAAAGCAAAAGCTGCTTTGAGTGGGGTTTGTTCACCCTCTTCACCCAGATAACGCACCAACAATCCCGTACCCGCAGAAGAGCCAACTCCATAGAGATCGGACTGAGGAAATCTGTCCTGTATATACAAGAGCTGTTCACGCAAATCCTGAGTTGAACCAAACAGGTTCATTTTAGGCACAGGCATGGGTAAGTCTGCGTGACCACGGCGTAAACACAATGCCACACGCCAACCGGTATGTTTATGCAGATCACGAACCAGTTCACGCATCGATTCAGGAGAACCGGTAATGGTATGGAGTAAGACAATCGTTGGCGTATTTGCCGGAAGATCCAGTCCATACCAGGCAATACCGGTAATGCCGCCATCTGACATTTTCAGCTGTTCAAGCGCATCATATTTCAGCTTAATGGTACGTTTTTTAATTAAATCAAAATACAGAATATGTGCATGTGCATTGGCTAACCAAGGCGTAGGACGATATTTTTGTTGCAACTGCGGTAAGCGTTCAATGAGTCCTGAAAATACACCATTCGGATTGTAATACAGGGTCGGCTGATCTGCTCCGCTGAAACGATCCAGATATTCACTGGAAAGCTGACCCAATTTTTTAAGCAACATTTTCATCTGTCATCCCCCCTCTAGTTGTACTAGCTGTGATTTACAAATTTCATGCCGACTTGAATCAATAGTTCGAATTAAGTTTTAGCTTGGAATAATTGCATCCGCTGGCCCATCTGTACAGCCAAGGCTTCAAGTCCGGACTTAGGTCGAATCATGACTTCAAAATCAACCATCTGACCCTCTTCATTAAACTGAATCATGTCAACTCCCTTTAGTTTTTTATCGCCCACATTGGCAGAAAACTCAAGTACGACATTGTTACCCTCTTCACTTATAAATTCACGTTGATAGGTGAAATTTTCAAAGACTTGAATGACATTGGTCAAAATAAAAAATACCACCTGTTTTCCAGGATAAGGCTGAAAAGCCACAGGCGAACGAAATACTACTTCCTCAGCAAGCAGTTCATTCAAGATCGACATATCACGGCTTTCCAGCATCTCGTGCCAGCGTGCAATGGATTTTCTGGTATTTTCGATGGTCATTTTGGATTCCTTCTTTTTTGATATTTTTTAATAAAAGCTTAAATACTTCTTTCTTTTAATTGAAAGAATTCCCCCTTTTATTAAAGGTGAGAAGTACTGCTTCGCAAGGGGGGATTCTTTCTTACAAATCCTCTCCCTAACCCTCTCCTTTAATAAAGGAGAGGGGAAAAAGCAGGTTTTAATATTTTCAGATCACCGCCGCCAATTCAGCACCCTGACGGATTGCACGCTTGGCATCCAGCTCACCCGCTTCTTTCGCTCCACCAATCAGATGCACATTTTTACCCGCCGCTTTTAGCTCATCAAACATGGCGGTATAAGATTCCTGACCGGCACAAATAATCACGTGATCGACTTCCAACACAGCAGGCTTGTCATTCACGACAATATGTAAGCCCTGATCATCAATTTTTTCATAATTGGCGCCCGCAATCATTTTTACGTCACGGTGTTTTAAACCGGTACGATGAATCCAGCCTGTGGTTTTACCCAAACTCGCGCCGACTGAAGCAGCTTTACGTTGCAATAAATAAATTTCACGTTGCGGTTTTTCTACATTTGCAGCTTTTAAGCCACCGACATTTTCATAGTCAGTATCAATACCCCATTCATCATAGAATTTTTCCGGATTGATACTGCCACTTTCCCCTTCATGGCTCAAGAATTCGGCTGTATCAAAACCAATACCGCCTGCACCAATAATGGCAACTCGCTGACCCACCGGCTTACGTTCTTTCAAAACGTCCAGATAAGACAGTACTTTTGCATGATCAATGCCTGGAATCTCAAGCTGACGTGGTGTCACGCCTGTTGCCACCACAATATCATCAAAGCTTGACTGAGCCAGCTCTTCCAGACTCGCCTTATGATTCAGTTGCAATTTGATACGTGGTTGTAATTCAATCTGACGCTTGAAGTAGCGCAAGGTTTCATAAAACTCTTCCTTGCCCGGAATGGTCTTGGCAATATTAAACTGCCCGCCAATCTGAGCAGCGGCTTCAAATACCGTCACCTGATGACCGCGATTTGCTGCATATACAGCAAAGCTTAAACCTGCAGGACCCGCACCAATCACGGCAATATTTTTTGCTACATTGGTTTCTTTAAAAATGAGCTCTGTTTCATAGCAGGCACGTGGATTGACCAGACAGGTGGCAATTTTCATTGAGAAAATATGATCCAGACAGGCCTGATTACAACCGATACAGGTATTGATCTCATCGCTACGACCCTGCTCCGCTTTCAGGACAAACTCAGAGTCTGCCAGCATCGGACGGGCCATAGAAATCATATCAGCATCACCAGATGCCAATACATATTCAGCCATTTCCGGAGTATTGATACGGTTTGAAGTGATTAAAGGAATCTTCACTTGACCTTTCAGCTTACGCGTCACCCAAGTAAAGGCTGCACGAGGCACTTTGGTGGCAATGGTCGGAATACGCGCTTCATGCCAGCCAATGCCGGTATTGATAATGGTCGCACCGGCTTTTTCAATTTCTTTGGCCAACTGGATGACTTCTTCCAGAGTTGAACCGCCTTCGACCAGATCCAGCATAGATAGGCGATAAATAATGATAAAGTTCTCACCGACCATTTCACGGGTACGGCGTACGATTTCAATCGGGAAACGGATGCGGTTTGCATAGCTTCCACCCCACTCATCATCACGATGGTTGGTACGCGCGGCAATAAACTCGTTAATCAAATAGCCTTCCGAGCCCATGATTTCTACACCGTCATAATCGGCGTATTGAGCCAGCTTGGCACAATTGGCAAAATCATCAATGGTTTGCTGCACTTCAGCCGAAGTTAAAGCATGCGGTTTGACCGGATTGATCGGTGCCTGAATTGGGGATGGCGCGACATTTTCAGCCTGATAAGAATAGCGTCCGGTATGCAAAATCTGCATGGCAATTTTCCCGCCCGCCTCATGTACGGCCTGGGTAATTACCTTATGCTTTTCAGCTTCTTCAAGAGTGTCAAGTTTGGAACCACCATGAAACGTCACCCCATGATCATTTGGTGAAATCCCGCCGGTGACGATTAAAGCGACTCCACCTTTGGCACGCTCTGCATAGAAAGCTGCCATCCGATCATATCCGCCGGGTGCCTCTTCAAGACCAACGTGCATGGAACCCATTAACACGCGGTTTTTAAGCGTGGTAAAACCCAAGTTCAATGGGGCAAGTAAATTCGGATATTTAGACATTTCAACTCCTGAGCGTGCGTTTAGGCTGGCTATTGTTTTAGCAACTGGCAGTTTGATCCCTCAAACTTTCCAGTTTAATGCAACTTGTTGCACTAATTTATATGCCAGAATTGATTTTTATGCAACATGTTGCATAATAATCCTGAGTCACTTTTTTGAGCCGCTTATGTCTTTAGCGCATGTTTTATTGACCAGCCTGATTGAAAAGCCCAGCACCGGAATCGAACTGGCCCGCCGTTTTGACCGATCCATGGGCTTCTTCTGGAATGCCACTCATCAGCAGATTTATCGCGAGCTGAATGCCATGCTGCAAAAAGGATGGATTTCGACGATAGAAGAGGAAGATTCCAATAGCCGCAAAAAGACTTATCAAGTGGAACGTCTGGGCCGGGAAGAACTGGCCAACTGGATGCTGCAACAAAGCCCACCGGCACAACTGCGCGAAGAACTGATGGTGCGTTTACGTGCCGAAGCCCAGCTTGGTGGCAATAACACCTTGGCAGAGCTGGAACGCCATTTAGAACTGCATAAAGAAAAACTGAAAACCTATCAGCAGATTTTTGCCAAGGACTTTGCCGAAGCGGACGAAACTGACCGTACCCTGTATATTCATAAAATGATTTTGCAACTGGGGATTGATCAGGAACTGGGCTGGATTTCCTGGCTGGAACAAGTCATTCCGCGACTCAAACAATTTGACGCAAAATAATTCTAAATACGGAGACACACATGCCCTTTTATCGCATGCCCGATGGTGAACAGCTATTTGTACGCGAATATGGTCAGGGACAGCCTGTACTGGTGCTCTCGGGACTTGGCATGCTGAGCTGGCAATGGAAAGCTTTTCTTTATCCGCATCAGAAAAATTTCTGTTTCATTATTCCAGAATGGCGCGGCTTTGGGGCTTCCAGTCGCTGTAAAATTCCGCCAGATAGGGATGCAATTTCCAGTCACTGGCTGGATGTGCGTTCAGTTCTGACCCAGCTAGAATTAGATCAAGTCATCGTCATTGCCTATTCCATGGGTGCAACCACCGCAATGCACGGCATGCATTATGACAACTTTGCCAGTCAGATTTCTGCTTATTTGCACATTGATCAGACTCCCAAAATTCCGGTCGATGATGCCTGGGATTTTGGTCTTTTTGGTCCACGTTATCAGGAATTTATCGACATCCTGCAGCAGCTCTCTGTCCTACTTACGCAATATCAGCAAGTTGAATTGATCCGTGATCTTGACGTTTCTGTCCGTAAACAAATTGCCGCCCTATGGCTAAAATTTATTCAGCTACAAAATCAACAAAAATATAGTCTGAAAGCTTTCGAATTCATTTTGAATCAACCTCGCCTGCAAAGTCTGTTAATGCCTTCCAGCCGGGTGGATTATATGGCGTGGTATATCAACAATTATTTATACCATCGTGAGGATTACCGAGAGGCATTGGCCCAGCTCAGCTGTTCGGTGACTTTCTTTAGCGGCGTACAATCCAAGCTATATCCTTTTGAAGGTCAGCACCTGATTGCAGAAAGCCTGCCTCAGGCCAAACAGATACTTTTCAGCAAATCCGGCCATACACCTTTACTGACTGAACCGCTAAAATTTGCCCGAGAACTTGGCATCTTTTTAAATGAAAATTCACAATCTAGCACTTCAGCTGCCTAAAGATTCAGGAGATAGAACAATGAAAAAGTTGGTGGCTTTTTCCGGTGCAGGCATGAGCGCCGAAAGTGGCATTCATACTTTTCGCGACAGTGATGGACTTTGGGAACAATACCGGATTGAAGAGGTCGCGACACCTGAAGCTTGGGCCAAAAATCCAGAACTGGTGCAACGCTTTTATAATGCCCGCCGTAAAAACATTCTGGAAGCACAGCCGAATGCCGCACATCAATTAATTGCCGATCTTGAAAATGAGTTTGATGTGCATGTAATCACCCAGAATATTGATGACTTGCATGAACGTGCCGGCAGCTCCAAGGTGATCCATTTACATGGCAATATTCGTCTGGCCAAAAGCTCAGGCCCCGATGCACAAAGCACGACCGAGTTTTATCCAATTGAAGGTGCTGAATTAGATTTAAATCAACACTTTTGTAAGGCAGGCTATCCGTTACGTCCGCATGTGGTCTGGTTTGGCGAAGCCGTGCCCGCGTATGAAGAAGCCCAAGACTGTGTACAGGATGCCGATATTTTTGTGGTGATTGGCACCAGCCTACAGGTTTATCCGGTCGCCGGGTTAATTCATGATATTCCTGCGTACTGTCAGGCCTATTACATCGACCCGAAAGCCGAGCAGCAGTATTTGCCTGCACAGTTTTACAAAATCCCCCAAAACGCGACCGATGGCATGCAAACACTGCTAGGTTTACTGAAATCCCCGAATTAAAATCTTTATGCACTACATTCTCTGATTGACAGTATGCAACAATCAATTTTTAATCAGCTTATCGTTGCAAGAATGGAATTAAACCATGCTGTCTGATCTGGATGACTTTTATTGTTTCGCTCAGGTGGTGGAACATGGCGGCTTTAGTGCAGCCGAACGTGCAACTGATATTCCCAAATCCAAACTTAGCCGCCGGGTGTTTAATCTGGAAGAGCGCCTGGGCGTACGTCTGATTCAGCGCAGTTCGCGTCATTTTGCTGTCACCGATATCGGCATGAATATTTACCGGCATGCCCAAGTCATGCTGAGTGCTGCACAGGCAGCGCATGATCTGGTCGACCATTTGAGTACCGAACCACGCGGAACCATTAAAGTCAGTCTACCAGTGTCTATTGCACAGAATGAACTGGCAAAAATTCTGCCGGATTTTTTGAAAAAATATCCTGAAATTAAAGTCCAGATGATGATCACCAATCGCCGGGTCGACATTATCAATGAAGGCTTTGATCTGGCCTTACGTGTCCGTTCCAGCCTGGATGATGATCCGAATCTGGTGATCCGCCAGTTTGAAAAAATTGAGCAGCATCTATTCGCCAGTCAGGGTTATTTAAATGAATTTGGTGAACTGAAAACCCCTGAGCAACTGGCTGAACATAAAATCCTGAGTATGGCTGAAGATCATACCGAACAGTTTCTGACCTTACAAAATGAACAGCAGGAACAGAAAAAAATTCGTGTCAGTCCAACCGTTATGGGTTCTGACTTAAATATGCTGGCACAATTGGCCGCGTCAGGATCAGGCGTTACTTTGTTACCAGATAACGTGGTCGAGCATTACGTGGCAAGTGGTGAACTTGTTCGGGTACTCCCTGACTGGAAAGCGCCGCATGGTATTTTCCATGTGGTTTATCCTTCACGTCGCGGTTTATTGCCCGCAGTACGGGTCTTTATTGACTATCTGGTTGCTGAATTAAATCAGCGCTAAGTGATATGCTGTTGAGGAAAACTGGACAAAAAAATAGCTCATTCTTGGGGAAAAATGAGCTAGAGAAACTTTCACTACAGCATAGTGAGCGAAAAAAAGGTAACCTATGTATCTGACTCTTATTTTAATCAGATATAAAACCCTAAACCACTGTTTAATGTAGTGTTTTGTATTTTTTCGTCAACAAGCACGAGTGAGTTGTAATTTATGTAAGTGGATTATCTAAATAAAGATCATGCAATCAATATTTTAAATCTCCGGATACTCACCTGTGCCTTCAGGCCAAGGCGACAACACTTCAAACCCGGTTTCGGTGACATAGACCATATGTTCCCATTGCGCAGACCAGGATTTATCCGTGGTGACCACAGTCCAGCCATCTTTCAGCTCTTTGACGCGGGCTTTTCCCATATTCACCATCGGCTCAATGGTAAACACCATGCCCGGAACCAGTTTAATGCCCTGACCCGGCTGGCCGTAATGCAGAATGTTTGGCTGCTCATGATAGACTTTGCCGATGCCATGACCGCAATATTCGCGCACGATGGAATAGCCTTCACGTTGTGCGACCGTTTGAATCGCATAACCAATATCACCCAAGGTCGTGCCCGGCTTCACCGCATGAATCCCGGCCACCATGGCTTCATAGGTGGTATTGACCAGTCGCTTGGCTTCTGGAGAAGGAGTTCCAACATAGTACATCCGGCTTGTATCACCAAAATAACCGTCTTTAATAATGGCAACATCAATATTGATAATATCGCCATCCTGCAGAACGACTTTCGATGATGGAATGCCGTGACAAACCACTTCATTCGGTGAAATACAGGTGGTTTTGGTATAGCCATAATAGCCAATATTGGCGGGCGTCACTTTTAATGTATTTACAATAAAATCATGACAGAGATCATCCAGATATTCAGTCGTGACACCTGGCTTGACATGCCCCCCGATCATCGCTAAAACTTCTGCAGCCAAACGCCCAGATATCCGCAGTTTTTCAACATCTTGCTCAGTTTTAAGACTAATCGCTGGAGCGCGCATATACCTATCCTCACTATGAATCCCTGAATTATAATCCCTTTTTTGCGAAATATGTCGCAGTTGTTGAGTTTCAGTACAGTAATTTTCCTTGAAATAGGACTTTTCACTGCTGCTTATTTGTACAAACAATAACTGACATATTTTGATAGCAAGTGCAGATATTTATTGAGCTTATAAGGAAAAATATATTTTTCAGCGATTTATCAAACATATATTTCTACCAAGATTTGAATGACTGGTTATATGATTCGCAAACTCACTAAAATCAAGGCTTCCAGCCTTAAAATAAACTCCAAAAAATTGGACATATACACTAAAATCGCTTTCTTTTGTTCTATTGATCTCCCTTTATGACAAGTCTGCGTACCCGGGATATTGTCGCCCTAGGTTTTATGACCTTTGCACTGTTTATTGGTGCGGGCAACATTATCTTCCCACCGATTGTGGCTCAACAAGCCGGTGAACACGTATGGCTCGCTGCTTTAGGTTTCCTTATTACAGCAGTCGGCTTACCCGTGATTACCATTATTGCGTTGTCTCGCGTTGAAGGCTCCATTCAGGCACTAAGCTCGCCTCTGGGCAAAGCAGCCAGTATTTTGCTGACTGTAATCTGTTACTTAGCTGTTGGCCCTTTATTTGCGACGCCACGTACCGCAACCGTTTCTTATGAAATCGGTTTTTCATCTTACTTTGGCAATGAATCTGGCAGTCTGCTCATTTACAGCATCATCTATTTTGCTGTGGTGACCATCGTGTCCTTATATCCCAATAAGATTCTGGATACCGTCGGCTATTTCCTGTCGCCACTTAAAATTATTTCTTTGATCATTTTGGGTGTAGCAGCCGTGATGATTCCTGCCAGCAATCCGCCTGCAGCGATCGATAATTACGTTACCAGTCCAGTGACTGAAGGCTTCGTAAATGGTTATTTAACCATGGATACTTTGGGCGCTTTAGTTTTCGGTATTGTGATTGTCAAAGCCATTACTTCACGTGGTGTAACCGATAAAAAACTGATTACCAAATATGCAGTGAATGCCGGCATTATTTCTGGTATTGGTTTAACTCTGGTGTATTTAAGTCTGTTTAAACTTGGACTAGGTAGCCATGAGATTGCACCAAATGCAGCCAATGGTGCCATTATCCTGCATGCATATGTACAACATGCTTTTGGCGATATGGGTGCTTACTTCCTGTCCGGCATGATTTTTATTGCCTGTATGGTCACTGCAATTGGTCTGACCTGTGCCTGCGCTGAGTATTTTTCCAGCTTGACCAAAATTCCGTACAAGATCTTTGTATTTATTCTGGTGGGCTTCTCACTGGTGATTTCAAATCTGGGTTTAACCAAACTGATCGCTGTTTCGGTTCCAGTCTTAAGTGCGATTTATCCGCCTGCCATTAGCGTCATTATGCTGAGCTTCTGTGCAAACTTCTTCAAGAAACCATCTCATGTGATTGCGCCAGTGACCCTGGTGGCCTTGATCTTTGGTATTTTTGATGGATTAAAAGTCGCTGGTTTTGAATTGCCTGCATTACTGCAAAATTTACCTCTATCAGATCAGAATCTGGCCTGGTTTATCCCGTCCATGATTGTATTGCTGATTACAGCTGTGATTGACCGTATTAGAAACTAAAACTTCTAGGATGTCTGAAAAATCGTATTTTTACCCAAAATCCGGTTTGAGCGTGATCAATAATTGTCAGGTTTTACCCAAACGGACATTTATTGTTTCTTAATAATGACATCAAATCACCGCTGTAAATCTTGATACTAAGATTTTCTATAAAATATGATGTATAGAATTGCACTTTAATTATTTTATTTTTTATATAAATATAAACAAAACTTTAATTTCCTGATTTTAGATACCTATTGTTGCCAACTTAAACCAAGTCCCCGTCCGAGTCATACGCAAGCTTACAAAGTATTGATTAACACTACATATCTTTGGCGTAGAATTTGCATTTTCTATCTAGTCGCATTGATCAAATGATGACTACATTTTATTTCCAAAATTAGTTGGAGGTGAAATCTGAAAATATAATTCTTGCCTAATCAAGTGATTATGTGGTTATACGACTAAAGATGGCCATTTTGACTGTAAAAGCCTGCCACAGCAGTTGCAAAGGTCCAAATTAAACAGTACAACTATATATTCAATTCTGACTGATTAAATCTGCTTTAATCTTCAATAACATAAATAAATGGGAGGGATGGAGATGTTATCATTACATTTCAACAAGCAAGTCTTCATTGACGCTCTTAAAGCCAACAACACCAATCTGGTGACATTTATATGCACCACTTTTGCACTCATGCTGACTTTAACCGTCCATTGCTTAATTCAAGGTAATTTAAAACTTGAATACTTTGGCTATGCACTGATTGTCTCAGCTGCGTTTTTCCTATGGGCTGCCATAGACCAGAAATACCGATAAACAAATTTTAAATTAGCCCAGATGGATGATTTGGCCAGTCATCCATCTGGTGAAAAAAGTGTTTTAACTTTCAAACATTCCAGCATCCTTTCAGAATAACTATAAAAAGAAGATTAGAATAATCCCGCAAATGTTCCATAGACCAAAATCCCTGTCCCGCCCAACTCTGCGATAATTAAACCCAGCATGGCTAAAGTCATCAAACTTCCTGGCAAATAAAACTTACCCAGCTGATGCGGCTGTTTAAACTGATTCGTTGTGTCTTGCAGGAAACCATGCAACATATAAGCGGCAATCGAGAAGCTGAAAAACAGAATATTGATTAGTACGCAAATCAGATTCACCATACTCGGCCACACTGAACAATAGGCTAATACTGCCAGAATTAAAGTTGCGGGTGCATAAAGCAGGCTGCTACGATGGGCAATATCGACATAATAATGTGCGCGTGACTGAGGTGATTGACGGATCTGCCAATATTTCCAGACGCCGGTGAACATCCCGATCCACAAGAATATTCCACTAAAAATAATGGCGATTTTAACAGCCAGCTCAAGTTCCATTAGCTGCATAAGTTTATTCCATGTTTATTATTTGACTGACTTTAAAGTCATGTTTTCCCCAAGCTACCCTGCTAAAAATCTATACAGTAAAAGCTTCATCAGGATTCTAAAAAATATAGTGTAACGTATGTCTGAATTTGAAACATTGACTCTCCAGTGCCAAGATGGCTATCCCTTAAGTGCACGTTTTTATGCAGCTATTTCTGAAACTGACAAACTTCCAGTATTAGTCTGTCCGGCAACTGGCATTACTAAACAGTTTTATCATCAGTTTTGTGTGTGGTTACAAGCTCAGGGTTATGCCGTCATGGTTTTTGATTTTCGGGGGATTGGTGACTCACTAGCAGGCTCACTAAAAAACTCAAAAGCCAGTATTGTGCAATGGGGTCAACTGGATATTTCAACCGCGATTGATCATTTATTAGTACGCACTGGAGCAGAAAAAGTAACTTTACTTGGACATAGCGCCGGTGGTCAGCTTTTAGGAATCGTGCCCAATTATCATAAAGTCGCGAAAGTGGTGGCTGTGTCTGGCTCTACCGGACACGTGAAAGGACTCAAAGGTAAAACCAAATTACTGGCGCCCGTTATGTTTAATGTCATTTTTCCCGTGGCTCGAATCACTAAGGGTTATGGCCCGACTCAAGCGATTGGTATGGGGGAAAACCTGCCTAAAGATGTGGCTCGCGAATGGGCACAGTTCTGTAGTAAACCGGGTTATGTGATCAATGCGATTGGTAAAAAAATTGCACCATCACATGATTATCATGCCCAGATCACCTGCCCTGTGACTGCAATCTGGTCATCGGATGATGAAATTGCCACCGAAGCCAATGTTAAAGATTTATTGCGTTTATATCCAAATGCAAAAACCCAGATGATTGAACTCAAGCCAAAAAGTTATGCGCACAAGGCCATTGGTCATATGCTGATGTTTAAGAAATCACATCAGAATTTATGGCCGGTGATTGAACAGCAATTGACTGTTTAAGTCAGATTTAAATGGTTATTTGCAGGCTGCTGTGTTTTAATACGCGCAGTATGAGATGAGCCTTGTATGAGTATCACGTGAGTGGTATGACTAGCCCCGTTAATTTTAATAATTACGGGGCTTTTTCATGGGCTTTCGTTTGCGATATATCACGGTTTCGCCATATTTTTGAAAGACCCAATCTTTTGCTTGTTGGTCAGTGACGTTTTCACAAATGTAGTAATCATGATCCCATGCTCCTTGATGGAAAATGACCTGTTTACGGTAGATCACTTGTTTTCCGTTTTCGGTACAGACAAAGCTGTCGCCTTGAT
>DDAT01000049.1:0-38192 GCA_002332985.1 Acinetobacter lwoffii
CAGTCGAAAGATTGGGGTTTTGCTTTTTGAGGCTGCAGATCTTGAATACTCAATTCCTCAGTCCTGAACTCAAGGCATAAAATCTTGAAAAATGGGCGTATCGGCCAAATATAGAGTCAGAGGCGCCAACGCGCTATCATACGCCCAAGCATCATATGGATTTCATTATGAAAATTGTCGCAGATGAAAATCTGGCATTTACCGATTATTTCTTTTCCGAATTTGGTGATATTCAACATCGTGCAGGGCGAACCTTAAGCGCAGATGATGTCAAAGATGCCGATAGCTTGCTGGTACGTTCAGTGACTCAGGTCAATGAAGTACTGCTACAGAATAGTTCGATCAAATTTGTGGGCAGTGCCACCATTGGTACAGATCATTTGGATATTGCTGCATTAGAACAACATGGGATTCAGTGGAGTAATGCGGCCGGCTGTAATGCGCAAGCAGTGGCTGAATATGTCATTACCGCATTATTGCAGGTACGTCCTGAATTACTCGATGCCAATGCGACATTTACCTTGGGTATTGTCGGTTTGGGTAATGTCGGAACCCGTCTGGCTTATATGGCGAAACTTTTGGGCTGGCGTGTGATCGGTTGCGATCCTTTTGTGCAAAGAGAGCAGGTTGATCAAGTCGAATTTCATGAATTGCTGCAACAAGCAGATGCAATTTCGATTCATGTTCCTTTAACCAAAACAGGTGCATATCCAACCTATCATTTATTTAATGCTACTGCATTGGCAAAAATGCAGCCTGACGCGATCCTGATTAACTCAGCGCGTGGGCCAGTGATTGAAGAAACTGCCTTAATTCAAGATATTAAAGCGACACAACGCCCCGTAATTTTGGATGTTTTTGAACACGAACCGCTGATTTCAGCAGAACTTCTGGATCTGGTGACTTTGGTGACTCCGCATATTGCCGGCTATAGCCTGGAAGGCAAGGCACGTGGTACCCAGATGATTTACGAAGCTTTTTGTCAAACTTTCGGTTTTGCAGCCAATAAACAGTTTGAATCCCAGCTGCCTATCTGTGAGCAGTTTTTTCAGGGGCAGGATTTTAAAATGGCATTGCAACAGCATTTATCCCAAATTTATGACATTGCTCGTGATGATGCCAATCTACGTGCCTGTCTCAAAGAAGGCAAAATCGATCAGCAGGCATTTGATCATTTACGTAAAACCTATCCGCTGCGTCGTGAGTGGGCAGCACATGGTGGGCCGAAGGCATGACGATAACGTATCAACCCACTTGTGACCTTCAAGCCATGCGTGCACGGGCGACCTTATATCGTCAAATCCGTCAATTTTTCGCTGAGCGGGATGTATTAGAGGTGGAAACACCGATTTTGTCTCAAGCCGGTGTGACCGATGTGCATTTAGCCTCGGTACAGGCACAGCGCCATGTGCTGGGTAAACTGAATACGCATTATTTGCAGACCTCACCCGAATTTGCTATGAAGCGCTTATTGGCCAGTGGTAGTGGACCCATTTACCAAATCTGTAAGGTCTTCCGCAATGATGAGCATGGACGCAAGCATAATAGCGAATTCACCATGCTGGAATGGTATCGCCCGGGATTTAGCTTAAAAGATCTGATGTTTGAAGTATCGGATTTGCTGAATGTGACTTTGAAAGCACGTTTTGGCGAAGTCCGTCCGACCATTCTGAGCTATAAACATGCTTTCATGGATCGTCTGGATCTCAATCCACTTCAAGCCACTTTACAGGAACTGAAAGATTGCTGCCGCCGCGTTGGACTCAATCTGGATTTAGGCGAGGATCGTCTCGGTTATATCGACCTGTTATTTTCACATATGGTTGAACCGAGTCTGGGTTTTGATACTGCAGTATTCCTGACTGATTTCCCCCCTGAAATGGCATCACTGGCCAAAACCCGAACCGATGAAGATGGTGAACTGGTCGCCGCACGTTTTGAATTGTATATCGAAGGTTTAGAATTGGCCAATGCCTATGATGAGCTGATTGATGCCGACGTATTGCGTTCGCGCTTTGAGGCGGATAATGCAGAACGGGCCAAGCTGGGCTTGCATGTCATGCCGATCGATAAATATCTATTGGTAGCTTTACCGAATATGCCGGAATGTTCTGGAATTGCCCTTGGAATTGACCGTTTGTTGATGATTGCAACCAATCAAATGAAACTGGAGCAAGTGATTACTTTTCCGGCAGATATTTCCTGATGGTACTGATCCAATATTTCTTAATTCCTTTTGTGATAAAGAGAAATTAAGCTATTAAAAAAGCACCCGAGGGTGCTTTTTTATTATTCAATCGCTACGGTTTGTTGTGCTTTGAGTTCATCGAGTGCCTGAATCCGTCGTTCAATCAGCATTTCACCAATATCCGGACCCTGAATATCGGCAGGCAGGTCTTGTGCCTTGATGGCGCGTACGGTTTGCATGGCATCGAGGACATATTGTGCTTGTGGATAAGCACGATCTTCCAGACCTAGACGGCCACGTGAATCACATTCACACGCCTGGACGAAAGCTTCGACACGTTCAGGGCGACGTAACACATCCAGACGTTGCAATAATCGCCATAAGGTTCCCGGCTTAAGATTAAATGCCTGATGGCATTTCAGATGCTCTTTACATACCGCCAAAGCCAGCTGCTTGGTATACGTCGGCACTTTTAAGCGGTCACACAGTTCATTTACTGGCTTGATGCCACGTTCTTCATGCATGATATGTCGCGGTAATTCTTCAACAGGCGTTAAAGCCTTGCCTAAATCATGCACTAAAACGGCAAAACGTACATCCAGACTATAGTTTTGACGACACGCCTGCTGCAAGGACATCATGGTATGAATGCCACAGTCAATTTCCGGATGATATTCAGGGCGCTGTGGAATGCCATATAAGGCATCAATCTCAGGGAATAGCACCTTTAAAGCACCACATTGACGTAATACTTCAAAATACACATCAGCATGACGTTCGGATAAAGCACGTGAAGTCTCTTTCCAGACGCGTTCCGGTGTCAATGCATTTAATTCACCGGTTTCAGTCAAGCGTTGCATTAATGCCAAGGTTTCATCGGCAATCACAAAGCCTGCACTGGTATAACGGGCAGCAAAACGGGCAATCCGCAGTACCCGTAATGGATCTTCCACAAATGCATCGGAAACATGACGTAGAATCCGGTTTTCCAGATCCTGTTGACCACCATAAGGATCATAAACCTGGCCGGCATCATCCATGGCCATGGCATTAATGGTCAGATCGCGACGAATCAGATCCTGCTCCAGGGTAACGCTGACATCGGTATGAAACTCAAAACCATGATAACCGGTGCCAGATTTACGTTCGGTACGCGCCAGTGCATATTCTTCTTTTGTTTGGGGATGTAGAAAAACAGGGAAATCTTTGCCTACGGGCTGATAGCCTAAGTCAAGCATTTGCGCGGGAGTTGCACCAACAACCACATAATCTTTTTCGTGATAGGGGTGTCCGAGCAAATGATCTCGAACTGCGCCCCCTACTAAATAAACTTGCATGAAAAAACCTCTATTCTTACAAGCATCATGCTACAGAATAGAGGTTTTCTCAAGTTAAGAAACGAGGCTGATGCGTCGTTATCTTGTCATTGGCTTAAAGTGCATCTTGTTCCGCTTGCTGGATTTCTGCAACAGTGAGTGCGGTCATGTTGATTACACGACGCGTAGTCGCAGTCGGCGTCAAAATGTGCACAGGTTTCGCAGCACCCAACAGAATTGGACCAATCGTTACGTTGTTGCCTGAAGTTGCCTTTAACAGGTTAAACGAGATATTGGCAGCATCCAGATTCGGCATGATCAGCAAGTTTGCAGAGCCTTTGAAACGTGAATTCGGGAATGCAAACTGACGAATGTTCTCATCCAGTGCAGCATCACCGTGCATTTCACCTTCAACTTCCAGCTCAGGCGCGATTTCAGACAGGATGTCATACACCTTACGCATTTTTTGCGCGCTGGCATCATGCTGGTCTGAACCAAAGCTTGAATGAGAAAGCAGGGCAATACGTGGTGTCATACCAAAACGGCGAACTTCTTCAGCAGCCAGAATGGTCATTTCAGCCAGCTGTTCAGCCGTTGGATTAGTATTGACATACGTATCGGCAATGAACAGGTTACGGTCTTCAAGCATCAAGGCATTCAAGGTAAAGAAAGTGTTATGACCATCTTTCTTGCCAATGATGTTGCTGACGAAGTCCAGGTGAATGTCGTAGCTTGAATACGTACCACACAGCATACCGTCTGCCATACCATGTTTCACAAGCATCGCTGCGATCAGGGTCGAGCGACGACGTGCTTCACGCTGTGCATATTCAGGCGTTACACCCTTACGCTGCATGATGTTGTAGTAATCATCTGCAAACATTTCATAGTTCGGGTTCTTTTCCTGATCGACGATAGTGATATTCACACCATCTTCAAGACGCAGACCCAATTTTTTGATGTTGGCTTCAATGACAGCTGGACGGCCTACCAGAATCGGAATTGCCAAACCGTCATCTACCGCGATTTGAACTGCGCGAAGTACACGCAGGTCTTCACCTTCTGCATAAGCAATACGTTTAGGATCAGATTTAGCCTGTTCAAAGATTGGTTTCATCATGAATGCAGAGTTGTAGACAAACTCAGACAAACGTTGACGATAATGCGAGAAATCCGTGATTGGACGTGTTGCCACGCCAGAATCCATTGCTGCTTGTGCAACAGCAGGTGCGATTTCTAGAATCAAACGTTGATCCAGTGGGCCCGGAATCAGGTATTCACGGCCAAATGATGCCGATTTTTCACCATAGGTTGCCGCATCAGCTTCAACGTGTGCCATACGTGCAATCGCGTGGACACAGGCAATTTTCATTTCTTCGTTAATGGTGGTTGCACCAACGTCCAGCGCACCACGGAAGATGTACGGGAAGCACAGTGCGTTATTCACCTGGTTCGGATAGTCAGAACGGCCAGTCGCCATAATCACGTCATCACGGACTTCATGTGCATGTTCAGGCAGAATTTCTGGATCCGGATTCGCCAAGGCAAAGATGATCGGATCTTCAGCCATGACCTTGACCATTTCTTTGGTCAAAATACCTGCAGCAGAAAGACCGAGGAACATGTCTGCGCCTGCAATCACGTCACCAAGCTGAGTAGCTTCGATGTCTTGTACATAGGCTTTCTTAGATTCATCCAAGCCTTCGCGATGTGTAGTCAGCAGACCGCGTGAATCGGCAACGATGATATTCTCTTTTTTAGCACCCAGAGCACAAAGCAGATTCAAACAAGACAGTGCAGCAGCACCCGCGCCTGAAGCTACGATCTTGATGTCTTCAATTTTTTTGCCGTTGATTTGCAATGCGTTGAGGAGCGCTGAGCCGACAATAATCGAAGTACCGTGCTGATCATCATGGAATACTGGAATATTCATGCGTTCACGCAATTTCTGCTCGATATAGAAACACTCTGGCGCCTTGATATCTTCAAGGTTAATCCCGCCGAAAGTCGGTTCTAATGCAGCGACAATATCCACAATTTTGTCTGGATCATTTTCAGCAATTTCGATATCGAATACATCAACGCCAGCGAATTTTTTAAATAATACACCTTTACCTTCCATCACCGGTTTAGAAGCCAAAGGACCAATATTACCCAAGCCAAGCACGGCAGTACCGTTGGTCACGACAGCAACCAGGTTGCCACGTGCCGTATACAATGCAGCAGTTGAAGGATCGCGTTCAATCTCAAGACATGGTGCAGCTACGCCAGGCGAGTAAGCAAGGGCCAAGTCACGTTGGTTGACCAATTGTTTGCTTGGTGTAACGCTGATTTTCCCCGGGGTAGGAAACTCGTGATAGTAAAGGGCCTGTTGCTTTAAAGATTGTTCGTCCATCAGTCTCTCGATCGTTGTAAAGATTACCCGGTCAGCGGGCAAAGAATTTATTTATGTTCCTGAATATACCATTTGTTAGCCAGTTCGGACAGACAAAGACGGCCGTTTTTCCAACAAACTTATTGTGGTGGGGTATGGACTTAGACTTGGAATATATAAGTCTGATGCGTCTTGTCTCGCACTAAATAAGCGGTTGCATCCTGCTCAGGAAGCGGTTTGGAAAATAAGTAACCTTGGGCAATATCACAGTCTAAATCACGTAGATATTCTAGCTGCTCTTCAGTCTCGATGCCTTCCGCGACCACGGTCATGCCCATGGCTTTACCCATGGCCACCATAGCACTGACAATGGCTGCCTGTTTGTTTTCCCCAATCTTGCAAACAAAACTGCGATCAATTTTTAGAGTATCAATCGGAAAATCAGCAAGATAGGATAGAGAGGAGTAACCTGTACCAAAATCATCCAAGGCAATATGAATATGTCGCTGTTTGATTTCATTCAGCAGATTTTTGACCGCTTCCGAATTTTCAATTAAAGAAGATTCGGTAATTTCCAGTTCCAGACTGGTACCAGAAATCTGGTTGTCTGCAATGGCCTGATCCAGATCATCGAGCAATTGACCACGACGCAATTGCTGCGCCACGATATTGACTGATACACAAATATGATTAAAACCCAGATCATTCCATTGGCGAATCTGTTTAGCGGCCTGCTGGATCACTAGGCGGCCAATGTCTGAAATCAGGCTGGTCTGTTCCGCTAAGGGGATAAACAGCCCTGGTGCAATAATACCTTTTTCTGGATGGTTCCAGCGAATCAGTGCTTCAAAGCCATAAATGCTTTGATCGCTGAAATTTATTTTTGGCTGATAATACACAACCAGTTCATTATTCTGGATCGCTTTACGCAAATCCCGTTCCAGAAAAACCCCTTTGTTCTGTAACGCATTATTGTCACTGGAATAAAAGTGAATAGTATTACCGCCAAGATTTTTGGCTTCGTTCAATGCCTGTTCTGCGCAGTTATTTAAATAATCCAGCTGACGGCCATGATCCGGATAAAATGCCACACCCATGGATAGGGTAATCACATGATCCTGACCGTAAATATTAAACGGTCTGCTAAAGGCCTGAGCAATGCGTTCACAATGGTGCTGAACTGAAGGGCGAATATGCGAAATTTCATAGAGAATCGCAAAATCATCTCCATTTAGATGTGCCACAAATAGCGCTTCTGCATTGGTCATCCGCAGCCGCTGCGCCACCTGGCGTAAAAGTTCATCACCGCCGTTATTGGACAGGTATTCATTTAATGGCCGGAAACGGTCGATGTTAAGCCGAATCACAGCCATCTCTTTAATCGAGTCTTTTTGCGAAACTAGATATTGATGCAGCTGATAATTATAATAAAAGCGGTTCGGTAAGTCAGTCAGCGTGTCATAATTTTCCAGATAGGACAGGCGCTGTTCCTGTAATTTACGTTCAGTCAGATCTGATACGATACCAATATAATGAGTAATCCTGCCTTCATCATCAGTCACGGCATTAATATGCAGCCATAAGGTCGACTCTTTACCAGACAGAAATTTTGCATAAACCTCTCCATCATAAGAGCCAATCTTTTGAATCTGTTTGACAATATTGGCCTGAAAAGTACGTTGCTGGGATTTATTTTGCACTGCAATATCAAATAAGGATTTACCGATAATCTCGTCACGCTCAAAACCGCTCAAGTATTCGTAGTGAGGATTGACATCGATATAATCTAATTCAGGATTCAGAATGAAAATCCCTTCCGCAGCCTGTTCCAGTACACTGGCCACCAGCTTTAAACGTTCTTGAGACAGACGTTCCTGCTGGATATCACGACGGATGCCCACCATACGCAAGGGTTTTTTATTTTTAGGATCACGACTGATCACCCGGCCAATATCATGTACCCAACTCCAGCCACCTTCACTGAGCTTGATCCGGTAAGTGGCATCATAGCGTTCAATCTGGCCACGCAGATGCTGCTTCATATTGCGCTTAAAATAGGCCAGATCTTCAGGGTGAATCAGATACTGTAATTGCAGATGATGATCTTTGGAATCGCGCA
Organism: Acinetobacter lwoffii; assembly: GCA_002332985.1. Lineage (GTDB taxonomy): Bacteria > Pseudomonadota > Gammaproteobacteria > Pseudomonadales > Moraxellaceae > Acinetobacter > Acinetobacter lwoffii_N. Next base: position 7,998 of record DDAT01000049.1, read on the forward strand.
GAATCTTTTCGTCTTTATGATTGGTTAAGGTGATGCTGCGCTCTTGAATATTCCAGTCCCATGGCCGAATACCGGCAATTTCATGTGCAAGTTTTAGATTCTGCTGCTGATTCTTCAGATCATGATTGATCTGTTCAATATCATAGGTACGTTCCCGTACTTTTTGCTCCAGCAATTGGTTACTGAGCTGTAATTGCTGTTCAATATCTTTGGATTTATTGACTTCAGTTTTGAGTTGCTGGCACAGTTCATCAGTCCAATGCACTTGCTGTTCTGCATTTTTCACCAAAATATCATTTTCCGCATACAGACGTGAGGTGCGGCTGTGAATTCGATAACTACTTGTCGCGCACAGCAGAATCACTATGAGCGCAAAGTTTAAGGCCAGACCAAAAAAGGGATTGGAATGACCGACATGGTCAAGCTGCGACAGTAAAAAAGGGAATAAGGACGGCAAAAAGACCAGACAAAAATAGCTCAGTTTCTGGGTCAGGTAGGTCAGGCCAAATGCTTGGCTTACAATCAGCAACAAGGCAGACAAGGTCAGTGCTTCAATATCTTCAAATACAGGATTGGCCTGCGGCAAATAGTAATAAATTGTATAAATACCGGCCGCGATACAGCTTCCGACTGCAAGGCTCTGCATCTGTAACCAGCGGTGCGCGCTTTTCTGATTATATTGTTCGGGTTTGAAATACAGCGTATTCACCAGCCAGCACATGCTGACCAGAAGTTCTGTCAGAATAAACCAGGTATTAAAATACGTATTAGAAGGACTATATTGAATGTGATAAATACAAAAAATATAGAGGCAAATCACCATGATACTGAGCAAAAAATAGCGACTATGGCGAAGCGTATTCGCAATTTGAGCATCATGCAAATGCTGCTGAATATAGTCGTCCTGATTATCAACCATGTGATTCAATGCCTGTATTCATCCTAAACGGTTTTCGTCCTTGTACATTGTTATTATAGAAACTCCAAGAAGTGTGTGAAATCAATTAATAAATGTTTATTATTCTTTAGTCGAGATTAGATGCCTTAAAAATAAAAATCAACAAAATTAAAGGCAAATTTTTACTCATCCGATGAATTAAAGCACATAATTTAAAATTGACAGAGCAACAACAGGAGCGGTTTCGGTACGCAGGACACGCTCGCCTATACACCAGTTGAGAAAACCTTTTTGATTTGCGGTACTAATTTCCGCCTCACTCAGGCCACCCTCAGGGCCGATCAATAGGACAAGATCCAAGGTCGCCTCTGCCAGTACATCTGTTTCATCTTTATTGGGTGCCAAAACCAGTTTGGTGTTGGGTAGTTCAGTATCCAGCCATTTTTCAAGTGATATGGGCGCTAAAATTTTAGGAACAATATTCAGACCACATTGTTCACAAGCCGCAATAGCAATGCCTTGCCAGTGATCTAGTTTTTTCTGGTCGCGATCATACTTTAAACGCATTTCACAACGATCCGAAGTCAGCAGCTGAATTTCGGAAACGCCCAGTTCGACTGCTTTCTGAATCGCATAATCCATACGGTCGCCTTTACTCATCACCTGACCGAGCAAAGCCTGGAACTTTGGTGTGCGATTGGCAGGATTAAATGCATTGACCGAGACGGTGGCTGATTTTTTATCAACCTCGGTTAAAGTCACGTCATATTCGCCACCCTGTCCATTGAACAGGGTCGCGCTTTCACCGACTTGCGCGCGTAAAACCTTTACCCAATGATGAAATACAGTTTCCGTAAGCTCAAGGCTGACATCAATAGTTAAATCAGCATCTATATAAAAACGTGGCATTGATCGTTCTACTCAAAAAATCGGTGAAATAAAGGGCTTAAGCTAAACCAAGATCGGTGACCAGCTGACGGGTCGGGTCAGTAGTATTCATGGTGTAGAAATGCAAGCTTGGCGCACCACCTGCAAGTAGACGCTCACAGAATTTAACCACAACTTCATGGCCAAAGGCTTTAATGCTGGCAGTATCGTCACCATAAGTTGCCAGTTGCTTGCGAATCCAGCGTGGAATTTCAGCACCGGTACCATCAGCAAAGCGAATCAGGTTGCTGGAATTGGTAATTGGCATGATGCCTGGCGCAACCGGAATATCGATTCCTGCTTTCTGGATACGATCTACAAAGTAAAAGTAAGCATCTGGATTGAAGAAGAACTGGGTTAAAGCAGCATTGGCACCGGCCTGAACTTTTTCAACAAAGTGCTGAATGTCTTTGTCAAAGCTTTCTGCCTGTGGATGCATTTCCGGATAAGCTGCGACTTCAATTTTAAAATGATCGCCTGAATGTTCGCGGATGAAGCGAACCAGATCAGCTGCATAAGGTAATTCACCCAAACCCACTTGGCCTGAAGGCAAGTCACCACGCAGGGCAACAATACGGTTAATGCCTTGAGATTTGTACAGGTCTAGAAGTTCAGCAATACGTGCTTTGTCATCGCCAATACAAGACAAGTGAGGGGCAACAGGTGCGCCTTTGCCATTAAAGTCATTGATAGTAGACAGGGTGCGTTCACGAGTGGAACCACCAGCACCATAGGTCACAGAGAAGAACTCTGGATTTAAGAGTTGTAGCTCTTGATGCACAACTTTGAGTTTTTCCGCACCTACATCAGTTTTGGTCGGGAAGAATTCAAATGAAATTGGAATCTGTTTAGACATATTCAAATCCTTTTTATAAATACTTGTAATTTTGGATTGCCCTCATCCTAACCTTCTCCCAAAGGGAGAAGGGACTTCCATTACGATAGTTAAAGTCTTTAAAACTTACCCTCTAACTATTTTCACAATAGAAGTTTCCCTCTCCTTTTAGGAGAGGGCTAGGGAGAGGTAAAAACAAAAATTAGTATTTATAAGCATCAGACTTGAATGGACCTTCAACTTGAACGCCTAAGTAATCCGCTTGTTCTTGAGTCAATTGAGTCAAGACACCACCGAAACCAGCAACCATCGCAGCAGCAACTTCTTCATCTAACTTCTTAGGAAGAAGTTCTACACGAATTTGTGCAGCTTTTTCAGATTCTGGAAGATCAGCAAATTTCTCAGCGAATAAATGCATTTGACCCAATACCTGGTTGGCAAATGAACCATCCATAATACGTGATGGGTGACCAGTCGCATTACCAAGGTTCACCAAACGGCCTTCAGAAAGAAGGATCAGGTAATCATTTTCATTTTCTGAACGATACACCTGGTGTACTTGAGGTTTAACTTCAACCCACTTGTAGCCACGTAGGTAAGCTGTATCAATTTCAGTATCAAAGTGACCGATGTTACAAACAACTGCGCCAGCTTTTAATGAATCAAGCATTGCAGCGTCACATACGTGGTAGTTACCTGTTGTAGTTACGATAAGGTCAGTGTTTTGAAGAAGGTCAACATTGATGTCTTCTTTCTTGCCAGTTTGCACGCCATTTTTGTATGGAGATACAACTTCGTAACCGTCCATGCATGCTTGCATTGCGCAGATTGGATCAACTTCAGTTACGCGTACAATCATGCCTTCTTGACGAAGGGATTGCGCAGAACCTTTACCTACGTCACCATAACCGATCACAAGTGCACGACGGCCAGATAAAAGCATATCTGTACCACGTTTGATTGCATCGTTCAGTGAGTGACGGCAACCGTATTTGTTGTCGTTTTTAGACTTGGTTACTGAATCGTTTACGTTGATTGCAGGAACTTTTAAAGTGCCATCACGAAGCATTTCATACAGACGTTGAACACCTGTCGTTGTTTCTTCAGTTACACCGTGAATTTTTTCAATCACTTCTGGGTATTTTTCATGAACAAGTAGTGTTAAATCACCGCCATCGTCAAGAATCATGTTGGCATCCCAAGGCGTGCCATTTACATTGATTTGTTGTTCAAGACACCACATGTATTCTTCTTCAGTTTCGCCTTTCCAGGCAAACACGGGAATGCCCGCAGCAGCGATTGCAGCAGCAGCATGGTCTTGAGTCGAGAAGATGTTACATGACGTCCAACGAACTTCAGCGCCCAATTCAACCAGCGTTTCAATTAAAACAGCTGTTTGAATGGTCATGTGGATACAGCCGAGAATTTTCGCGCCTGCAAGTGGTTTTACTGCCGAGTAGCGTTTACGCAGACCCATGAGGGCTGGCATTTCAGCTTCAGCAAGTTTAATTTCTTTACGGCCGTAATCAGCAAGTAAAATATCAGCAACTTTGTAATCTGTAAATGAAGCAGTAACCGCGTTCATCAGGATCTCCTAGGAAAAAATAGATTGGATCGTTCTGTTCGCGGATGCCGTTGTTGATCAGAACGAATGTCTGACCGATGGTCGAGCCTAGCGATTTTACATTTAGTGCCTGTAAAACGTCGCAGCATCCCTCGACTAGCGCAGTATTGTACTTGGAATCTAAACATGAGCCAAGTTGAAAAAGATAATATTATTTATTTTCTGTATTTTGAGCTTTTAATTGATCAAAAGCCTATCAATATAAATACGGTAAATTAAATGTTTTCTTTTAAGATTCTTTTGATTCTTCTGCATCATGTAGGAGGGAGTATGAGAGTTAAATAAAAAGCCCATCATTTGACGGGCTTTTCGTTTTATTTAGCTTCTTGCTCAGCAGCATCCGCTTTTTGGGTCCAGAACTCAGCTAGTTCTTCATCGCCATCTACACCTAAACCATTTGCATAAATAAAAGCAAGATCGCGCATGGCCTGAACTTCACCCCATTCAGCAGCCTGTTTGACTAAAGAAATTGATTTCTCTACATCTTTTTCAATAACATCACCACGACGGTAGAAACCGGCCAGTTCTAAAGTCGCAGCAGGGTGCTTCTCGATATTGGCCTTGCTTAACCAGTAATAGGCTAATTCAAAGTGAGCTTTGGATTCTTCAGGATCTTCTTCTGCTAACTCTTTGGCATAAACGGTATAACCTTCACCTAACCAGTACATTGCATCCACCAGCCCGCCGTTGGCAGCTTTCAACGCCCATTCTTCAGCAAGAATGATGTCATCATCATGCTCGCTTTGCATATACAGTTCAGCCAGTTCAAATTGCGCTTCAGCATTGCCGGCTAAGGCAAGATTGGTCAGGGCAGCAGGGGGAGAAACACGCTGGGTCATATCAACATCTCAAAAATATTGTGTGTAGACTAAAAGGTTTAAAGCAAAAAAGCCAATCCGAAAGTCAGCTTTTTAAAGAGATTGGTCAATCAAATGATTAGATCAAGCAAAGAATCCCTGAGATCGAGGCGATGAACACACAGAACATTACGATCACTTTAATTCTACTTGCCAGATAACTCAGGCTTAAGCCGACCACCAGTGCTGCAAAAGTCAGACTACCCAGCCAGTAACTGATCATATTGCTGATAGCTCCTGTACACAGGCACAGAATCAGGGCGAGTATGAGCAACACCCAACCGAGAATAGTCGCAAGTTGTGTTTTTGCAGGGTTGAGTTCTGTGTCAAAAATCTGTTTTTGATGTTTGGACATCGACATTGCAAGTGCAAAGAAACCCAGTGAAGTTAAAGCCCAAATCAATAAGAAGAACATCATGCCTGATTCTCCTTGAGAGCAGCCTTGGCTTTTTTAGAGGGTAAGCCTTTATGGTTTTTCACTTTTTTAAATGAAAACCAGAACAAGATCGCAAGCACCCACATGGCCAGATCAAAAGAAGCAATGACCCATTGACCATGCATAATGGTGTTCCAGATCGCTTGACCACCCGTCATAAAGTTCACAATTGGCAGCAAGGCAAATGCAGCAGTGGCGAGCAGTAATAGTTCCAGCCAGGCCTGATGATGAGTGCGAATCATGGCATACAGTAAAGTCAGCAACCAGACAATAAAGAAGCTACGAATTTCCCAGTTCAGACGCATCTCCATGTCTGCCGGAATAAAACGGTTGGCATAGAAATAGGCAGCACAGGCAACAGGTAAACCAATAATGGCAGCGATATTGGTGACTTCCACAAGACGATAACCAAACGATTTATAGCCTTGTTTCTGTTGCTGTGGTGCACGTTTGACACACCATAGAATCAAGCCGGTGGCAATCATCAAGGTACCCACCACACCTGACATGAACAATAACCAGCGTAACGCCAGATCTACGCCACGTGCTTCATGCAATGTGGTGAATACATTATAAATACCATTTGCGATTGAAGGCATTTTCAGTGTGGTTTGATCTGGCTTTAATTCACCTGTTACGCCATTAAAAGCAAGGCTCGGATAAACATTGCGATAAGCTACGCTGACTCCGTTTAAGGCACGAAGCTCAATTTCTGCTTTTACGGTATTTGGCTGGATAATAGTTATCATACCCACCGGATTATTTTTCCATTCTTTCTTTGCTGTTGCCAAGATCGGATTCAGATCGGTTGACGGTGCAGGAGGTGCAGCTTGCATTTCATCACGAGAGCGGCGACCTTCACTGCGTGCAGACATTTCACCGCGCTCGCCACGATTTTCTCTCTCAGCTTGCGGTCGACGTTCTTTGCTCTCACTATGGCTTTCACGGGATTCAGCCTGAATACTGTTGTCTTGAACCAAACTCTTACGTTGATCCTGAAGGAAAGCACCACGATTTTCATAAATCTGGTTTACGCCCCAGGGCATGAGGGTAAAAAGCAATAATAATAAGCCACTGAAGGTAATCATGATGTGAAAGGGCAGGGCAAATACCGCAGTAGCATTGTGTGCATCCAACCATGAACGCTGACCTTTGCCGGGACGGAAAGTAAAAAAATCCTTGAAAATTTTCTTATGGGTAATGACACCGCTGATGATTGCCACCAGCATGAGCAGGGTCGCAACGCCGACCATCCAGCGCGCCCAGATTCTTGGCAAACCATACAATTCAAAGTGGAAACGGTATAAGAATGAACCACCGCGTGTTTCACGCGCTTGCAAAACTTCGCCGGTGGCGCTGTCAATCGTCACGCGGGTACCGCCACGACGGGCACGCGGATCTTCGCCGGCACTACGAATAGTCAGGGTGGTAGTATTTTGGCGTGAGTTAGGAAGCTGGATTGCCCAGCTGCCAGCATCCGGATGGTGCTGTTGCAGATAAGCCAGTGCCACACGGGTTTGTTCGATTTGAGTCTTTGGTGGAACTGATTGATGAAATTCCGGTTTCATCCAGACGGTAATTTCGTTCTGGAAAAAGCTTAAGGTTCCGGTCAAGAAAATCGCATATAAAAGCCAGCCTAAAATCAGACTGGCCCAAGTATGCAACCACGACATCGACTGGCGTGGACCTTCGGGTTTTGCATCTACTCTCATCTCAATTTCCTAAAAGCTTATAGGCGATATAGAGTAAAACACCGGGAATCGCGATCCCGAGCGTAGCTTTGAGCGTCTTATTCACCATAAATACCCAGATAAATGCAGCAGCATTCAAGCTAAAGCCAATCAGGGTGGCGGACATGGCTGCACTGCTTCCACTGTCGATAAAAAGCTGGGCAATCAAGATCGTTGCCAGTGTAGCCAGTAGATAACCGCCAGCACCCGCCAGAATAAAGCGATGTAAAATCATCCCACGATAAGCCAGCATATTTGCTTTGACTTTATTTTTGCTTGATGGTTTCGGTGCAGTAACTGTTCCAGTCGCTATGGCTTGCATATTCGGACTATTCATCATCGAAAATTCTATTTACAAACTTATGAAGTAATTAATGATAATGATAACAATTATTGTTTAGATTTTAAATATGGGTTGTTGAACTATTTATATGAAAAATAAGTAAAACTGGAAGTTAGGTTAAAAAAGAGAGGGGGAAGGGAATTAATAAAGATCAAAATGTAAGGCTTGAAAATAAAAACAGCGGCTCGAAGGCCGCTGTCTAAACTTCATTTATTTACGATTAGTCTTGCTGAATACCTGCAACCACCCAGTCCTGATTTGAACCTGCTGGTTTGGTGAAATGCCAGATTTCTGCGAACGGTTGCGGCAAGCTGTTTAAGTCTTCGCTTACCATACCTGTAAAGCGTACGCTGACAATATACTGGCCATTGTCAGTCGATGAGTCGACGACCATCGCATTCAGATTTGAAAACTCGGCAACATCCTGATCCTGATTGCTCATGATGTCGTTATACATTGACTGATAAAGTTCAGGAGTCAGATAACGCTGAATTTCAGAAATGTTGCTTGCTGTATTCATGGACTGAATATGGTTAAAACGCTGACGCGCTACACGCAAGAATGCTGCAGGTTCAGTACCATCCGGTAACTGGCTGCCACTTTGGGTATAAGCTGCACCAAAAGGCGCGTTATTTACCGGAGCAGAACCGAACGGAGCATTGTTGCTTGACGTTTGACCACCCACATTCTGACCAAAAATATTGGTACTGTCACCACCGCGAGGTGCAGTCGGTGCCTGACCAAAAGGTGCTGTATTACCAGCACCGCTATTTGGTGCGTATGGGTTAGAAGCTACTTTTTTTTTTGCGCCCATCTTACGGAAAATGAAGAAGGCAACAGCAGCAGCAAGAAGGATCCAGATCCAGCCTGGAATACCACCTTTTTCCTCTTCGGCTTGAGCAGCCTGAGCTTCAGATGCTGCTACACTTTGATCATCCGCCAAGGCATTGGCAGCAACTGCACCAATCGCAGCACCGGCTACACCCGCGGCAACCATGCCGCCGACACCCGGACCGGATTTTTGCTGGGTTGCAGCACCGGCAACTGGCGCTTGTTGAGCAGGCGCAGCTTGACGAGGTTGTTGATAAGATTGAGTAGGTTGTGCAGAACGTTGCATGCCGTGACTTTTACCGCCACCGGCACGTTTTGCTTCAGCTGCAAAAGGCGCAACCAATAAAACTGCTGTCAAGATACCTGTGATCAAACCGCGCTGTCGAACTTCCATTCATTTTTCCTATGAGAATAAAACCTGTTTGTACAGTCTATTTATATAGGCTTTGTGTGGAATTTCAATCAAAAATCTGTATTTTTTTGCTCTTTGTACGAAATGAGCCGGTTTACAGTTAATTGAGTTCATCACTCAGCGCCATTGCCTCGCTCAAGGCTTCATGTAAACGCGCAACTGCAATAATTTGCACGCCCTCGATGGATTTTTGCGGTGCATTGCCGCGAGGGACAATAATGTATTTAAAACCATGTTTAATCGCTTCTTTCAGCCGTTCCTGACCGTTCGGCACAGGGCGAATCTCTCCAGACAGTCCGACTTCCCCAAAAACCGCCAGCTGTTGCGGTAAGGCTTTGCCACGAATGCTGGAAGCGCAGGCGAGAAGTACCGCCAGATCCGAACCTGTTTCGGTAATTTTCAATCCACCGACAATATTGACATAAACATCCTGGCCGGAGGTTTGCACACCACCATGCCGATGCATGACTGCAAGGAGCATATTTAGACGGTTCTGATCCAAACCAAGCGCTACGCGTCTTGGTTGGCCATGTGCATCATCGACCAGTGCCTGAACCTCAACCAGTAGCGGGCGCGTACCTTCGCGGCTGATCATTACAATCGAACCGGGAATCGCTTCATCATAACGGCTTAAAAAGATGGCTGAAGGATTGGACACTTCGCGCAGACCTTTATCGGTCATGCCGAACACACCGAGCTCATTGACCGCACCAAAACGGTTTTTGACCGCTCGGATCATCCGGTAACGTGAATCCGACTGGCCTTCAAAATACAGCACACAGTCCACCATATGTTCCAGTACACGTGGGCCGGCCAGTGCGCCTTCTTTGGTTACATGACCGACCAGAAACAAAGACGTGCCACTATTTTTGGCAAAACGGGTCAACAAGGCCGCTGATTCACGAATTTGTGAGACACCACCTGGTGCAGATTGCAGGGTTTCGGTGTACAGGGTTTGAATAGAGTCTAGAATAGCCACCGCAGGGCGTTGTTGGGCCAATACTTCACAAATACGTTCAACACAGGTTTCGGCCATAACTTTGAGCTGATCGGTCGGCAGATCCAGACGCTGGGCACGTAGCGCGACCTGAGACAAGGATTCTTCACCGGTGACATATAAGGCCGAATTTTTGGCAGAAGCCATGTGCGCGGCTGTTTGCAGCAAAATAGTCGATTTACCAATTCCGGGATCACCGCCAATCAGAACGACGGAACCTGTTACCAGTCCGCCACCCAGAACCCGGTCAAATTCATTGATCCCCGTCGGCAGACGGGTTTCATGAGAGACTGAGACCTGATTTAAAGTCGTGATGGTGGACGCCTGGCCTGCATATCCACCACCGATTTTTGGCTGGGCGCGATGCGTCACTGCCGGTGCAATGGTCACCTCAACCAGGCTGTTCCATTCCCCGCATTCAGAACATTGCCCCGACCATTTTGGATGATCGGCACCACACTGTTCACAACGATACACACTTTTTGCTTTAGCCATATTTGAAGATGTAGCGATTGAAATTGAGTGACAGCATAGCGGTGAATGCTATAGAAAACCAAGCCTTTCACCTGAAAAATCATGGTTTTTACGACAAGTCTTGTCGTTTTTATTTATGCTGATTTGAATGCTGTGCGTCAACGCTGTCTATAATGCCCATCTTGTTATGCTGGAATGGAACAGATCTTGTCACAATTGTTGAAACATATTGATGCGATCGCACGCGAAAAAAACCGTGATGTGCTGTTTGTGCATTTTGATCATTATGTCCATCCAGATCGGGACACAAACTCGGTTCGCCAGATTTTGATCGGCTGGCTAGAGCAACAGGGCATTGTCTATATGCCGTGTTTAGGTGTGGATCAAACCGTCCATAGTGAAATCTACCTAGGTGGTCTTTATCTGGATGTACCTTTTGATCTGCATCATAAAACCTATCAAAAACTGAGTGAGTATCTGGAAGATGAACAGGGCAATATGAAAATTAAAGGCATTCAGTTTTTTGTTTTATCTTTAGGACTGGCACTGGAGCTTGAATCTGAGTGGGACAAGCTGGCTTGTAGTGGTTTACGTTGCTAAATTTTCATGATGAAGAATGGAAAAGATGAAACAGAAAAAGCCACGATTAACGTGGCTTTTTACTATTTTGGCTTGAGTAGTTAAATAACTTGTCAATTAATAAAGTTCACCAGATTTACGTCTTGCAATGAAGTCTTTCGATTCTTTGGCAATGACCCCAGACAGAAGTAATAAGCCAATCAGGTTTGGAACCGCCATCAGGCCGTTGAAGGTGTCGGCAAATAGCCAGACCAGATCCAGTGTGGCCACACAGCCAATGAAAACTGTAGCAATGTAAATGATACGGTAAGGCAGTACGAATTTTTCACCGAGTAAATAGGTGGCACATTTTTCTCCGTAGTAGCTCCAGCCTAAAATGGTGGAATAGGCGAAGAAAATAATACCGAAAGTGACCACCCAACCACCGACACCCGGCAGCAGTTTGTCGAACACGCCGATAGTCAGTACCGCACCGGTTTGATCTCCGAATGAATTACCGGCCATGATATAACCCATCACCAGGACAATACCGGTAATTGAACAGACAATAATCGTATCAATAAAGGTACCGGTCATGGATACCAAACCTTGACGGGCCGGATGATCGGTTTTTGCCGCTGCGGCAGCAATCGGCGCAGAACCCATGCCGGCTTCGTTGGAGAATACACCACGTGCCACACCATAACGAATCGCCGCACCAATCGCACCGCCCACTGCAGCTTCACCGGTAAATGCATAGGTGAAGATCATTTTTAGTGCCGGCACGACCAGTTCCAGATTATTAAAAATAATAATCAGACCGCCAGCCACATAACCCACCGCCATAATCGGCACGATCACAGAAGAAGCTTTGGAAATCGATTTAATCCCGCCCAAAATCACCAGTGCTGAAAAGGCAGTGATAATGATCCCCGTCATCCAGGTTTCGATGCCCAGGCTGTTTTCAACCGCCAGTGCTACGGTATTGGATTGTACTGAACTGCCGATTCCAAAAGAAGCTAGTGTCCCGAACAAAGCGAAAATCAGTGCCAGCCATTTCCATTTCAGACCACGTTCGATGTAGTACATCGGACCACCGGACATTTCACCTTTCTCATTTTTCACTCGGTATTTGACTGCCAGAACACCTTCGCCATATTTGGTCGCCATACCAAACAAGGCAGTCATCCACATCCAGAACACGGCGCCCGGACCACCGAGAACACAGGCAGTGGCTACACCGGCAATATTACCGGTACCAATCGTGGCAGAGAGTGCGGTCATCAATGAAGCAAATTGGGAAATATCACCTGAATGCTCAGGGTGCTTGCCAAAGACCTGTTTAAAGGCTAAAGGCAACATGCGGAACTGCCAGAACAATAAACGGAAGGTGAGAAATATCCCGGTACCGACAATCAGTACCAGCATATAAGGGCCCCAGACCCAGCCGCTTAAAGTTTCCATTAAACTTTGTAAATTTTGCATAAAATTCTTCTTATTGATCCATGTCTGTGTAGTTCGAGGTATTGATTAAAAAGCAATTGCTATGCCAGATGCATTCATCCTGAATGCATAAATTGGCTGAATAGTGTTCTATTTTTTACACAGTTTTAAAAATTTGACAAGAAATTACTGGAATATCGCAGGTCAAAAATAAAGCAGAAATGTAACTGTAGAGCGATATAAGAAAAATAAATTAACTTCTTCAATTAATCAGGAAATACAAATGATGCAAATTTTATTTTTGTATTCAGCATTTTTTACGTTAATTTGTCGCGAGTAAAACTCAAAGTTGTAATTAATAATGTCAGAAAAATATAACAATTCGTCGGCAGAGCACGGTGAATTAAAGCGGAGTTTGTCCAATCGGCACCTACAGTTAATTGCCATTGGGGGCGCCATTGGAACCGGCCTGTTTATGGGTTCGGGTAAAACCATCAGTCTCGCAGGTCCTTCGATTCTGGTGATCTATATGATCATCGGTTTTATGGTCTTTCTGGTGATGCGAGCATTGGGTGAGCTGTTACTCTCCAATTTACAATATAAATCATTTATTGATTTTGCCACGGATTTGATCGGGCCTTGGGCCGGATACTTTGTTGGCTGGACCTACTGGTTGTGCTGGATTACCATCGGGATCGCGGATCTGTCAGCCATTATTTACTATCTGCAATTCTTCAATAATGGCTTGCCCTTTAGCCCTGAAGAAGGCGTCATGATCAGTGTTGCCGCGATTGTGTTTATCATGGGCTTGAATCTGGTCACGGTAAAACTGTTTGGTGAAATGGAATTCTGGTTTGCCCTGGTCAAAATTATCGCCATTGTGGTGCTGATTGCCGTTGGTCTGTGGATGGTATTTACCGGCTTTACCAATGATGTCGGTACGGTCGCATCCTTTAGTCATATCTGGGAGCATGGCGGTTTGTTCCCGACGGGTGCCATGGGCTTCCTGGCCGGTTTCCAGATTGCCATCTTTGCCTTTGTGGGGGTGGAACTGGTGGGGACTACCGCGGCTGAAACCAAAGATCCGGAAAAGAACCTGCCAAAAGCGGTGAACTCTATTCCGATCCGTATCATTATTTTCTATGTATTGGCACTGCTAATTGTGATGTCAGTAACTCCATGGAACCAGATTGACCCGAATGTCTCGCCTTTTGTAAACCTGTTCAGTCAGGCTGGCATTGCAGCGGCTGCGATCATCATGAACCTGGTGGTATTGTCCTCGGTGATGTCATCGATGAACAGTGGCGTATTCTCGACCAGCCGTATGCTGTTTGGCCTGTCGCGTGAAGAGCAGGCACCGGTTGCTTTTGGTCGCTTGAACCGTCGCGCAGTGCCTGCAAATGCCCTGTATTTTTCTGCCGTGTGTTTGTTGCTGGGTGCAGCACTGCAGTATTTCGTTCCGGATACTGTTCGGGCCTTTACCTTGGCCACGACTTTATCCACGATTCTGTTTATTTGTGTCTGGATCATCATTATCTGGAGCTATATCGTGTATTACAAAACACGTCCAGAGCTGCATGCCAAATCGACCTTTAAGCTGCCAGGTGGATTGGTGACCTGTTGGATCGTGATTATTTTCTTCCTGAGCATGATCGTGGTTTTGGCGCTGGAAGAGGATACCCGCCAGGCACTGATGATCAGTCCGATCTGGTTTATCCTGCTGATCATTGGATATTTTGGTTTCTATAAACAGAAACATAAATAAACCTTATCAATAAAAACGTCAGCGATCTGCTGGCGTTTTTTTTTGTCTAAAGATACTCTCTAGCGTTTAACGCTTGGGTCATGCCGAATGATCGCGTTATACTTCATCGAAACTATTACATTAGGTGGTCAGATGCGCCAAGTCATTTGCTACATCAGTATCTTAGCGACAGGTCTTGTTCTTGCAGGTTGTGGACAGTCAGGTGCTTTGCACTTGCCGAATGATCCAAATTACGACAAGCGTGCCAAGTATCTGTTATACAAAAATACTGAAACTGAGCCTAAAGCGTCCGATGAAGAACGCGAGGCACCTGTGCAACAACAGTTTGCTGCACCTGCCGATTCAGACGTTAAAACCACACCATAACGCTTTCACAGAAAGGATACCTTCATGAGTTTCACCCGCATTAATGGGGTATTGCACGCTGAGCAATGTTCATTACAACAGCTCGCGGAGCAATTCGGCACACCACTCTATGTTTATTCTAAAGCCACTTTGGAAAAGCATTTTTTAGATATGGATCGTGCTTTTGATTTTATCCACCATCAAATCTGTTTTGCGGTAAAGTCCAACTCTAATCTTGCGGTATTGAATGTATTGGCCAGACAGGGTGCCGGTTTTGATATTGTGACCGGTGGTGAATTGGCGCGTGTGCTGAAAGCCGGTGGTGAGCCTTCGAAAATCGTATTTTCGGGCCTGGGAAAATCTGAAGCGGATATCAAAAAAGCGTTGGAAGTCGGGATTGCCTGCTTTAACGTCGAATCTTATGCCGAGCTGGATCGTATCCAGAAAGTTGCGGCTGAATTAAATGTCAAAGCGCCGATTTCATTGCGTGTGAATCCGGATGTCGATGCTAAAACCCATCCTTATATTTCAACCGGCTTAAAAGAAAATAAATTCGGTATTCCATCGGATAGCGTGTTCGAAACCTATCAATATGCGGCGTCATTGCCAAATCTGGATGTGGTCGGGATTGACTGCCATATCGGTTCACAGTTGACTGAAACCCAGCCATTTGTCGATGCACTGGATCGTGTCATTGTCATGATTGACCAGTTAAAAGAGCTGGGCATTCACCTCAAACACATTGATATCGGTGGCGGTCTGGGCGTGACGTATAAAGATGAAACCCCGCCGTCGGTTGAAGAATATGCCAATGCGCTGCGTCCGGCTTTAGAAAAGTTGGGCTTGAAAGTGTATATGGAACCGGGACGTAGTATTTCTGCCAATGCGGGTGTGCTGCTGACTAAAGTGGATCTGTTGAAGCCGACCAATCACCGTAATTTCGCGATTATTGATGCTGCGATGAATGACCTGATTCGTCCTGCTTTATATGAAGCATGGATGGACATTCAATCCGTTACACCTCGTACCGATGTCGAAACGAAAGAATGGGATGTCGTGGGCGCAATTTGTGAAACTGGTGATTTCCTGGGTAAAGAGCGTGAGCTTGCGATCAAGGAAAATGATGTGCTGGCAGTACTCGGTGCAGGTGCGTATGGTTTTGTGATGAGTTCAAATTACAACAGCCGTGGACGTGCTGCTGAGGTAATGGTCGATGCTGATCAGGCACATTTGATTCGTGAACGTGAGACGATTGAATCACTTTGGGAACGTGAGCGTTTATTGCCTTAAGGATAAATCAGGATGTTATTAGAATTTACCAAGATGCATGGTCTGGGCAATGACTTTATGGTGGTTGATCTGATCAGCCAGCGTGCTTATTTAGACACTTTGACCATTCAGCGTTTGGCCAATCGTAATTTCGGCATTGGTTTTGATCAACTCTTGGTGGTTGAGCCACCCGATGTACCAAGTGCAGACTTTAAATACCGGATTTTTAATGCCGATGGTTCGGAAGTGGAGCAATGTGGCAATGGCGTGCGCTGTTTTGCCAAATTTGTGCATGATCGTCAGCTCACGACCAAAACCAAAATCAAGGTACAAACCAAATCTGGTATTGTAGAGCCGGAATTGGGTGCGAATGGTTGGGTACGGGTCAATATGGGCTATCCAAAATTCCTGCCTCAGGAAATTCCATTTGTAGCTGATGCGCCGGAGAGCCTGTATGACATTGATCTCGCTGGCGGTGAAAGGCTGACGATTGATGTGGTGAATATGGGGAATCCACATGCGGTAACGATTGTACCGGATGTGATTGCTGCTGATGTCGCACGTATTGGTCCACAAGTTGAATCACATGCGCGCTTCCCGGCACGGGTCAATGCTGGCTTTATGCAGATTATTGATGAAAAACATGCACGTTTACGTGTATATGAGCGTGGTGTAGGCGAGACCTTGGCTTGTGGTACAGGTGCCTGTGCTGCCGCAATTTCAGGTATGCGCCGTGGTCTGCTTTCGAGTAAAGTTGAAGTTGAACTGGCAGGCGGAAAGTTGCAAATTGAGTGGAAAGAAGGTGATGTGGTCTGGATGACCGGACCAACGGCGACCGTGTATGAAGGACGTCTGGATTTACGTTATTTCCAGGGTTAAGCTTGGTTCCGCTTGAGAAAGAAGCACTGTCTGATCGATGGTGCTTTTTTTATGCTAGCATGGGAAAAACCGTAGAATTTGAACGAGATGACTAAGCTTGTGTTCCTGCCGGGTGCTTCAGGAAGCCAGCACTTTTGGCAGCCATTAAGAGCAGCATTAACCGAATATACAGATCAGCAAGTCATTGCCTATCCGGGCTTTGATGGCGTAGCACCAAATTTGGCCATTCAAAACCTGTATGATCTGCAAGAATTCGTGAAAGAAAAAATTGAGGATGATTCCATTCTGATTGCCCAGTCTATGGGCGGTGTCTTGGCCGTTGGGTTGGCACTCAATCATCCGCAGAAAGTCAAAGGACTGGTATTGTTGGCGACATCTGGTGGCCTGAATTTGCAATCATTTCATTGTGCAGACTGGCGAACAGATTATCATGAACATTTTAAAACAGCACCGGACTGGTTTGTACAAGACCAAACTGAATTTAGCCGCATTCAGCTTGAAAGTCTTGACATTCCGATCTTACTGATCTGGGGCGATCATGATCCTTTAAGTACTGTTCAGCTTGGACAATACTTGGCAGGAATTTTTAAAAATGCAAAATTGCATATTATCCAAGGTGGAGATCATTTCTTTGCCAACTCTCATGCAAATCAGGTTGCAATGCTGATTCAAGATTATTTGGAGCAACTCTAAATGGAGCAAGCAGTGATTGTCCCACCTCAACTCTTGCTTAACATGTGGCTGAAAGAACGTGAAATTCAAAACCAGTCCAAACATACCTTGCAAGCCTATGAACGTGATGTCTCAGATTTTTTAGAGTTTTGCCAGCGTGAGCAGCTCAATTTAAACGATGTAGAAGCCACCGATTTACGCCAGTTTCTGGCTGAAAAAGTGGAACAGCATCAGCTCAGTCCTAGCAGCCTGCAACGTATGCTTTCGGCTATTCGTCAGTTTATGAAATGGGCCGAGCAGGCTCAGCATATGGCTTTTAATCCGGCGGATGATTTTCAGTTAAAACGTCAATCGCGTCCTTTGCCGGGCATGGTGGATATTGAAACCGTCAACCAAATTATTGATCAGCCTGCACCTGAAAATGAAATACAACAGCAAATGTGGCTCCGGGACAAAGCGATGTTAGAATTGCTTTATTCCAGTGGGCTGCGTCTGGCAGAACTGCAAAGCCTGAGAATTAAAGATATTGATTTCAACCGGCAGTTATTACGCATTACTGGTAAAGGCAATAAAACCCGGATAGTGCCTTTCGGTTCCAAGGCCAAAGACAGCGTGATGGCTTGGTTGCAAGTCTATCCCTTATGGAATGGCGATTTTGTACCGGAGGCGAATGTATTTATTACCCAGAAAGGCAATCCGCTCGGTGCACGACAAATTGAAAATCGGGTCAAGTTTCAGGCGCAGCGCGCAGGCGTGAATGTAGATTTACATCCGCATTTGTTAAGACATTGTTTTGCGAGTCACATGTTATCGAATAGCCGGGACTTACGTGCGGTGCAGGAAATGCTGGGACACAGTAATTTAACCACCACGCAAATTTATACCCATGTTGATTTTGACCATCTGGCCCAGATTTATGATCAGGCCCATCCGCGTGCGCAGCATAAAGAAGATTGATCATGTGCCCAGTTTTAAAGAATAAAAATCATGAAAATTGTATTTTTGGCACAAAACTTTCATATATAAACCTTAAAATGGAATTGAACTGAACATTGGCGTTCGGGTAAGCATTTCACTATTGTCTTATTCGTTAAATGCGCCATTTCAGGTATAACAATAACTAGTATTTAATATTTAAAATGAAATATTGCTGAGTAGAGTCTCAGCATTTGACCGATGGGAGGTGACATGGACACACTGGTAATTGCAGATATAGAGCAAAAATATGCACAGTTAAGTGAAGCTCAAAAAGAAATGTTTGCAGGTTATGGTTTGCGACAAATCAAGCATTTTGTGGACATTAGCTTACCCAATCTTGAAGCGACCTTACCTGAAGGCGCCATCATTCAAGGGATTAATGCCGATGGAAAAGTTCAGGCCTTTAATGCGGCGACTAGGCAATACTATTTATGGATTTCTGATTTGCAATGGCAATTGTCGAATCGTGCGACCCAGGCAGTCGATTTAAAAGAAGATGCGATTGCAATTTGGCAAATTTTTGAATTGGCAGACTATGAGCTGGTAGATTTAAGCCATGTACATCGTGATTTTTTAGCACAAGAAACTGAGTAAATTCTGAAGCATCCACATAACATAAAAATAAGATTCAGTCCTGTGATTTGGCTTTGCTCAAGAGGAAAAGGTTGTCTTCTATAGGCAACCTTTTCTTATAGTAGAACTTTCAATCTATGCGCTTGCAGCACATGTTATGGTTTAAGCAAGCTACGATTATGCAAATCTTAAATTAAGAACATAGCTTCGTTGTCTAAAATCAGTTTGCCTATAAATCTTCTAAAGGCAGCTGGAAACTCTGTTTAATAATCTGACTCGGTAAATCTGTTTTGACACTGGTAATACCATTTTTTTTGGTCAGATGGGTCGACTGAAATTTACGGTAACTTTCCAGATCAGGCACCACAACTTTCAACATGGCATCGCTCTCTCCCAAAATAATGTAGCACTCCATCACTTGCGGCAATTCTTTCATCGCCTCAATAAAGGTATCAATGGTTTCGGCATCCTGACCGACCAGCCAGATGCGCGAAAATAAAATCAGCTGAAAACCAATTTTTTGTTGGTCGACAATAGTCGTGTAATTCTGAATCACGCCTGCATCTTCCAGTAATTTTACCCGGCGTAAACAGGACGAAGGTGAAAGTCCGATTTCACGTGCCAGATCATTATTCTGAATACGGCCATTGGCCTGTAAATGTCGAATGATATTTTTATCAATTCGATCAAGTTTTACCCGCACAGACTTGGTGGATATTTTCATAAATTAGAATAATATTCGAAAAATAATACTTATTATAAAATAAATTGAAAGCCAATTTTGTAAAAAATCGCAGATACTTATTTCACTTTCTGGAGTTTGAAAGGAAAAGGAAATGTCTATATTTGTACTCTTTGCACTGACCGTGCTTCCCCTGATTTTTACGCCTGGACCCGATATGTTATTTATCCTGTCTCAAGTGATGGGTAAAGATGCAAAAGCAGGCATGATGGCAACCTTAGGGGTGTGTTGCGGTTATCTGGTGCATTCGATCCTTGTGGCACTAGGGATTGCGGCTATTATTGTCTCTTTTCCGGTGCTGTTTGAAACGATTCGCTGGCTCGGGATTGCTTATCTGCTGTATTTGGCATTTAGTTTACTTAAATCGGTATTCAGTAAAAACGCGCTGAACATTGAGAAAAAGACCTCAGCCAATCCGATTAAAAAAGGTTTTTTTACTGCGCTGTTAAATCCGAAAGGCATGTTGATTTATTTTGCGATTTTGCCGCAGTTTATTGATAAATCAGCCAATACTGTCAGCCAAGGTTTGATCCTGTCCTTTATTTTTATCAGTCTGATTTTTGTAGTGTATTGTAGCTTAAGTATTTTGTTCAGCAAAATCAGCCAGAAAACTCAAATGGATGAACGTAAACAAAAATGGGTGGATGGCACTTCTGGTGGTTTACTGGCACTTGCCGCAAGCTGGTTAATCATCAATTAATCGGGTTGCAAAGAAGCATACTGTTCGCAGTATGCTTTTTTTATAATTGTGAAGATTTGAAATTAAATATTCACTTTGTCTGCGTAGAATTCAATGCGCTGGTTTATTATTTGGTCAATTTGTCTTTATATTGGGTTTAATTCGCTCTCAAAAAGAGTTCTGTCCAAAATGACAAAAGCTGACATAGGTATATTCCGGCTATTTTGCTTCAAGCTGCTTTAAATCCATTTAGATTAAAACTGATCAATCAAAACTTCTGATGTGAGTAATCAGATAAAAAAATAATATAAATCAATGGCTAAATTTTAAGTAAATATTGATACATTTCATTGTAATAAAACGATAACAATTAATTGTGAACGCATCGTTCAGGGAAAATTACGCATTTTTACAGCTCTTTGTTGAATTGTGACTTGACCGAAATGCCGTACACATTGCAAGATAGGGCACCTAAAAAAATTTAAGTGAAGAGTTACACTAACTTTTCTCAACATTTACATTTGCTAAAACAGCCGAGGATTACATGAAGGCTCTTGTTGCTGTAAAACGTGTGGTTGATGCCAACGTTAAAGTTCGTGTTAAACCGGACAACAGTGGTGTTGACTTAACTAACGTTAAAATGTCAATTAATCCATTCTGTGAAATCGCAGTGGAAGAAGCGGTTCGTTTAAAAGAAAAAGGAACTGTTTCAGAAATCATTGTTGTTTCTATTGGTCCTAAAGAAGCGCAAGAACAAATCCGTTCTGCAATGGCGCTTGGTGCTGACCGCGGTATTCTGGTTGAAGCTGATGACAGCCAACTGGGTGCGCTGGAAATCGCTAAAATTCTTAAAGGCGTTGTTGACGCTGAA
Organism: Acinetobacter lwoffii; assembly: GCA_002332985.1. Taxonomy (GTDB): domain Bacteria; phylum Pseudomonadota; class Gammaproteobacteria; order Pseudomonadales; family Moraxellaceae; genus Acinetobacter; species Acinetobacter lwoffii_N. The sequence continues at coordinate 29,136 of DDAT01000049.1, forward strand.
CAACCACAATTGATTCTTCTAGGCAAGCAAGCCATTGATGATGATTCGAATCAGGTTGGTCAGATGCTGGGCGCTTTAATGGGTGCAGGCCAAGGTACCTTCGCTTCTGAGGTGAAAGTAGATGGCGATAAAGTACAAGTAACACGTGAAGTAGACGGTGGTTTACAAACTGTTGAGCTGACACTTCCAGCAATCATTACCACTGACTTGCGTTTGAACGAGCCACGTTATGCGGCACTTCCAAACATCATGAAAGCGCGTAAAAAACCGCTGGATACCAAGTCACCTGCAGATTTCGGTGTAAACCCTGCAACTAAACTGAAAACAGTGAAAGTTGAATCACCTGCAGAGCGTAAAGCTGGCGTACAAGTGAAGTCTGTAGACGAGCTTGTAGAAAAATTGAAAAACGAAGCGAAAGTGATCTAATACAGAAGGATAAAAATCATGAGTATTTTAGTTATCGCTGAGCACGACAACAAAGCATTAAACGCTGCTACTTTAAACGTTGTTGCTGCAGCGCAAAAAATCGGTGGTGATATCACTGTATTGGTTGCTGGTTCTGGCGCTCAGGTAGTTGCTGACCAAGCGGCTAAAGTTGCGGGTGTAAGCAAAGTATTGCTTGCTGATGACGCTGCTTATGCAAACCAATTGGCTGAAAACGTGGCTAAACTTGTTGCTGAATTAGGTAAAGGCTATACACATATCCTTGCTGCTTCTACAACAACTGGTAAAAATATTTTACCACGTGCAGCTGCGCTTCTTGACGTAAGCATGATCACTGACATCATCGCGGTAGATGGTCCTAAGACTTTCAAACGTCCGATCTATGCAGGTAACGCAATTGCGACTGTAGAATCAGGCGAAAACATCGTATTGGCGACTGTTCGTGGTACAGCATTTGATGCTGTAGCTGCTGAAGGCGGTTCTGCTGCTGTTGAAGCTGCTGCGTCTACTGGTGATGCGGGTATTTCTAAGTTTATCAACGAAGAAATCGTAAAGTCTGAACGTCCTGAACTGACAGCTGCGCGTATTGTGGTTTCTGGTGGTCGTGGTGTAGGTTCTGGTGAGAACTATCACAAGATCCTTGATCCATTGGCCGACAAGCTTGGTGCTGCTCAAGGTGCATCACGTGCTGCGGTAGATGCTGGCTTCGTACCAAACGATATGCAAGTGGGTCAAACTGGTAAAATCGTTGCACCTGACCTGTACATCGCGGTAGGTATCTCTGGTGCGATTCAGCATTTGGCGGGTATGAAAGAGTCTAAAGTGATCGTTGCGATCAACAAAGATGAAGAAGCACCAATCAATGCAGTCGCTGACTACTGGTTAGTCGGTGACCTGAACACTGTAATTCCAGAATTGGTTTCTAAAATCTAATTCCTGAATCAGCTTTAAAAAAACGCTCTTGCGCAGGCAGTGAAAGCAATGCTTTCCTGTTTTGTGCAAGGGCGTTTTTTATTTTCTAATCCTGAAAATACTTTATCTAAACTGTGAAGTCATGGATGGCAGACTCACAATTTCAGCTGTTGTATAATTTATGTTAATATTATTCTTTTTATAAACTTGCCACTTTGGCGGAGTATTCGTGAAATTTGATGTTCAGTTACCAGTAAGTATTTTGGTGCTGATGATTTGCTGTTTGATTTTCCCCTTTCTCCCGAGTCTACATCTTCCTCTGCTAGATGGTATGGCTGTAACAGCAGTTGAGTCAGTTCAAGCATTCATGTTGCTTGGTTTTGCAGTATTTAGTTTCTTCTATATACGTCCATTCGAATTGAGCCAGGGACAAAAACAGTTTTGGCTTTGGTCAGTCGTATGGTGGATTTTGCTGTTCGGTAGAAGTACCAGTTGGGGCCGTGACTATTTCCCGGAAGTGCCAAAAATTTATTTCCGTGGTATCTCGATCCTGGTCATTGCTCCGGTTGTTTTCATGTTGTTTTTAGCGCCTTTGCGTCAAGAGATTGCAAATAAATTCAAGCATGCAAAATTTTCATTCTGGGCTTTAATCCTGGCAATTACCGGGTTGGTTATTTCAGATGCAATTGAGCATAATCGGTTTTTTATTCATATGATCTTTACTGATCTTGTATATAAAGATCTTCTGGAAGAGTTGTACGAATTTCCTCTTATTATCGGTTTGTTCCTGGTAGCTTATCCATTGCTGAAACAGGACTGTGCCAATGCTAAACGAGCCGAATTGATAATGACTAAAGATGATTTACATGAAGTGGATTCAAAATTAAGCATTTAAACAAGTTCTATTGCTGAACAAAAAACAAACCTCTGCTCGTAGAGGTTTTTTTGTCATTATAACTTTGTGAAGTGGTTAAAATTGCTACTAAAAATCCTGCAGATAGTTGAGGTTGTAACAGGTAAATTTAGACTGAATTATGCTATACTGTGTGACTAAATTTTAATATTGGTTCAGCTTTTTTTGAACCGATTTATAGCTGGATTTACGACATATAAATACAAGTCAAAATTGGCTTGTAGAATAAGGAGTATGCATGAGCGTATCGGAAATTAGACCGATTGCCATTGAGGATGAACTTAAAAGCTCATATCTCGATTATGCGATGAGCGTGATTGTGTCACGTGCATTGCCCGATGTACGAGATGGTTTAAAACCTGTTCATCGTCGTGTGCTTTTCGCAATGCACGAATTAGGCAATGACTATAACAAAGCTTATAAAAAGTCTGCACGTGTAGTCGGTGACGTGATCGGTAAATATCACCCGCATGGTGATTCTGCCGTATACGAAACCATTGTACGTATGGCGCAAGATTTCAGCTTGCGTTACCAATTGGTTGATGGTCAAGGTAACTTCGGTTCGGTTGATGGCGATAGCGCAGCAGCCATGCGTTATACCGAAGTGCGTATGCGTAAACTGACCCACGAACTGTTAGCGGATCTTGAAAAAGATACCGTCGAGTGGGAAGACAACTATGATGGCTCTGAGCGTATTCCTCAAGTCATGCCAACCCGTGTTCCGAACTTATTGATTAATGGTGTCACTGGTATTGCAGTTGGTATGGCGACCAATATGGCGCCGCATAACATGACTGAAGTTGTGAATGCGTGTCTGGCCTATGCCAATGATCCTCAAATCAGCATTGAAGGATTGATGGAACATATTTCTGGTCCGGATTTCCCGACAGGCGGCATCATTTACGGTAAATCAGGTATCGTCGATGCATACCGTACCGGTAAGGGCCGTTTGCATATCCGTGGTAAATACCATTTCGAAGAAGATCCGAAGAATGGCCGCACCACGATTGTCTTCACTGAAATTCCATATCAGGTTAATAAAGCAAAAACCATTGAGCGTATTGCTGAACTGGTCAAAGAGAAAAAACTGGAAGGCATTTCAGAGCTTCGTGACGAGTCTGACAAAGACGGTATGCGTATCGCGATTGACCTGAAGCGCGGTGAAAACGCTGAAGTGATCGTGAACAACCTGTTCCAGAACACCCAACTTGAAAACTCTTTCAGCATCAATATGGTTTGCCTGGACAATGGCCAACCAAAATTGATGAACCTGAAAGACATCATTGCCGCGTTTATCCGTCACCGTCAGGAAGTAGTCACGCGTCGTACCATGTTCGAATTACGCAAAGCGCGTGAACGTGGTCATATCTTGGAAGGTTTAACCGTTGCTCTGGCAAATATTGATGCCATCATCGAAACCATCAAGAGTTCTGCAAATCCGGCTGAAGCGCGTGAGCGTTTGCAGGCAGGTGAGTGGGCAGGTGGCGGTGTTTTGGCCTTGTTGGAAAAAGCCGGTTCAGTTTCTGTGCGTCCGGATGAGATTGAAGGTGAAGACCCAAGTCGCCCATTTGGTTTGGATGGCGAGATTTATCGTTTGTCACCAACCCAGGTGAATGCAATTATGGAACTTCGCTTGCATCGTTTAACTGGTCTGGAACAAGACAAGTTACATGCTGAATATAGTGAAATCCTGTCACAAATTGCTGAACTGACTGCAATTTTGAATGACTTTAATCTGTTGATGAACGTGATTCGTGAAGAATTGGCATTAATTCTTCAGCAGTATGGCGATGCACGTAAAACGTCGATTGTCGAGTCACGTATCGATTTCTCTCGTGAAGATCTGATTCCTGAAGAGCAAATGGTGCTGACGGTATCGAAATCAGGTTATGCGAAAACTCAACCATTGTCTGACTACGCTGCACAGCGTCGTGGTGGCCGTGGTAAGTCTGCGACCAGCATGAAAGAAGATGATTACATTCAGCATCTAATTGTGACGTCAAGTCATGCGACGGTACTTTGCTTTACCAACGTTGGTAAGGTCTATCGTCTGAAAGTGTATGAAGTGCCGCAAGCCTCACGTGGTGCCAAAGGTCGCCCAATGGTGAACTTGCTGCCACTGGATGAAAACGAGACCATTACCGCAATCTTGCCTGTGATTGATGCGCCGAAGAAATTCAAAGAACGTCTGGCTGACTTCAAGGCATTTGTAAAAGCCAATGCAGCGCAGTTGCAAAGCAATGAAGTGATCAATGCTCATTTTGCCGAGCTTGAAGCAGCGCTGACAGAATCTGAAGATGGTGCAGATGATATTTCTGATGCATTGCGTATTCAATTGAAACAGTTGGGCTTGGAGCTTTCTGCAACAGATCTTGATGATGACATCATCAATGACTTTGCTCAGCAGGCTGAAGCGGTACGTAAAAACTTCTATGTGTTTATGGCGACTGAATACGGTACGATTAAACGTGTAGAGCTTGAACAGTTCTCGAATGTTCGTTCAAACGGTTTACGTGCGATTGAGCTGAATGGCGATGATACCCTCATCGGTGTAGCGATTACTGACGGTGAACAGCAAATCATGTTGTTCTCGAATGAAGGTAAAGCTATTCGCTTCGCAGAGACGGATGTACGTTCAATGGGGCGTTCTGCCAAAGGTGTACGCGGTATGCGCGTGACCATTGGTGCAGCTGCACAGCTAGAAGAAAATGACGAAACTGAGATCGAGTCTGATGACGAAGATGGTTCAGATTCAGCATTGATTAGCCGAATCGTATCACTGGTGGTTGTACCTGAAACTGGCGAAGTACTGTGTGCATCTGAAAATGGTTATGGTAAACGTACTCCAGTAGACGACTTCCCGACCAAGAAACGTGGCGGTAAGGGCGTGATTGCGATCAAGACCTCTGAACGTAATGGTCGATTGGTGGGCGCTGTTGCCATTGATGCGTCTAAAGAACTGATGCTGATTTCAGATGGCGGTACGCTGGTTCGTACCCGTGCATCTGAAGTGGCGCAAACTGGTCGTAACGCACAGGGTGTTCGTCTGATCCGCTTAGGTAATGAGGAATTGCTGGTCGGTGTGGTTTCAATTGAAGCTGTTGAAGAAGATGAGTTTGTTGAAGCGATTGAAAGCGAAGACGCTTTAGTGGCAGAAACAGATTCAGCAGCTGAAACTGAGCAAGTTGAAAAAGATGGTGAAAATTCAGTAGAAGAATAAGTTTTTTACTGATAAAAAGGGCGCTTCGGCGTCCTTTTTTATAAACCTTGACCGCATAAGGGTAAGCGATGAAAACCAAATTAATGTTGTTAGCAGCAGCGGTTGCATTGAGTGGCTGTAATTCAATGGACAATATTCCGAATCCGAGTCCTGAACAGGAAAAGGCGGCACAGCTAGCCTATGAGGATTTGCGTGACGGGAAATATGAGGAATTTCTGGATCAGTTAGAACCGCAGTTGCAAACCCAGTTTAAGGATAATGAAAAGCTGATGAAACGCTTTTCACGTTCAATTCCTCAAGGTGAATACAAGTCTAAGACTTTAATGACCAAAGAGATTGAAGAAGCAACCAATCAGCCTGGACAATATAAGGTTAGCTATGAAATTGCCTATCCGGAGAATCTGGTTCAGTATGATGTGAGTTTTGACAAGCCGAATGGTAGCAACAAGATTCGTAATTTCAATATTCAGGTCTTTGGCGAGTCGAATAAATAAGTGGAATAGGAGCATTGCTATAATGTTCTATCTGCTTTGATGACCAGAAATTAAACGTCGATAAGCCAAGAAAAAGCACATGCTGCCGATCATTCCAAGATAGAGCAGTTTAGGTAAGACCAGTGTTGTAGGCACACCCATTTGATTGAGTTGAATAAACATCTGCACAATTTGGGTAGAGGGCAGGATTTCGCCAACGACTTGCATCCAGATAGGCATGGCTGCATGCGGCCAGGCAGCACCAGATAAAAAGAACAGCGGAATGGAAGTAAACACAATTACATGACCCGCACGTTCTGGCAGATCCAGAAAACTGGCAAATAGACAGGTCATGCCAATTATCGTGTAGATAAAAACCGGAACAGCCAGTAGCATTCCAAGCAGGTTGCCACCGCGCGGATAATCAAATAGCCAGAAGCTAAAGCCGAATAAATAGAAACATCCCAGACAGCCAATGGTGAAGACCGCTAAACACATTCCAATCAACGCATTTGTATTTAATTCTACTTTTCTTTCCCGATATACTAAAATCAGCATACTCAAACCCAAAAGAATGGTTTGGTGGATAATTAAAGGTGCAACCGCAGGAAAGACATAACTGCCATAGCCGGACAGTGGATTAAATAAAGGAATTTGATGCACAGAAAGGGCTGGTGAAAAATCCGAGACCTCGCCAAAGCGTTCAACATAATCTGCCAAAGTTTGCTCAACTGATGTGGCTAAGCCCAGACCAATTTGTTTGGTCACTAAAAAGTTGGCTGTACTTAAATACAGGCCAATGCCACCTGTTTCACCATGCCTTAAGCTTTGCGATAAATTGTCCGGCAGAAGTAAAATGCCATCAGCTTTTTGAGATTCCACCCATTGTTTGGCCTCGGAAAAATTTCCGGTAATCGCCTGAATTTCGACATTGGGGCTTTGTGCCACCTGACCAATAATACGGGTGCTTAAGCTACTTTGTTCTTCATCGACAATGATAATCGGTAAGGCTTCAGCCTGCTGTGCCTGATAAGCGGTTGGATAAAAAAAGCTGTAAAACAAGACGGATAGAATCAGCGTGGTAAAGATCGTGCCGTGACTGACAATATCCTTGAAGCTTTGCAGATAGTAAAACCAGAGGGATTTCATTGGACTGCTCCTTTAGCTATTTTTTTAAGAAACAGATAAGCCAGCAGAGCGTAGACTAGGGCATAGATCAGCAGCATTAATCCAGCTTGCAGTGAAATATGCAATGGACTACCAATCACCCATTGTTCAGTTTGTAATTTGGCATAGGGCGTGAACGGAATAATATTGGACCAAAACTGGGTGAATAGGGGCGCATTATTTAAAGGTAAAGTCACACCGGCAAAACTTAAAGATGAACCACCATAGACCGCAATGATGCCAAAAGATTTACTTAAATCTTTGGTTGCCAGAACCACTGCACTGCTTAAAAATGCATAAGCGCTATATAGCAGAAATTGTGCCGATAGAATCAGAGCGAGCGAGCCGGCAACAAACCAGCCGCGAATTTCAATGAGCCAGAACATCCAGATCCAGGTCCATAGACTAAAAATAGCCACATAGACCAGGTTCTTAGACAGCAATGCCATCCAGATGGACGAGTTGCTGATCCAGCTTGTTAAGGTCTGTCGCTTCAGTTCCTGACCGACGGAAAATGCCACACAACAACATAGCAGTAAATGCAGAATTGCCGGAATGACATAGGGTTCCAGATAGAATTCATAATTCAGCTGCGGATTATACAGTGGCGATATTTTGATATGCGGCGACGGTGCTTCGAGAGAAGGCAGCCGGTTGCCAAGATATTGCTGTCCGCCAAATTCAGCCAGTGCTTGCAGGGTACTGACCAGCATGGCAGAGGAGATGGTATTTCCGATACTGAAATAACTCTGGTTAAAGGCAATACTGATGTCAGCATCCTGGGCACGAACCAGACGTTGCTCGGCGCCGCTTGGAATATGGATATAACCCCAAATTTTATTTTGATTTAGCAGGCGCTCAATCTCAGCTGTTTGTTCCGACACTGTAGCAATTTTAAGAGTATGATTCAGGGCCACATGCTGATAAATGCTTTGACTCAGCGCACTCTGGTCTTGATCAATAATCGCAATCGGTAAATGATCCGGTTTCCCTTGAGCAAACATGCTGCTGAATAAAATAATCACCAGTGCAGGTGCGAGCGTGACCAGACACAGATCCCATTTTTCTCGGAGCAGATAGCGCAGTTCGCGCCATATACCCGTCCACATTATGGGGTCTCTTTCAGTTTAAATAATACGCTCATCCCGACTTTGAGTTCAGGAATCGCTGGTGCGGGCACAAGATGCAGCTTAAAACTGCGCACATCATAACCGCCGGTTTGGCGTGTGGTCTTAATGGTGGCAAATTCGCCTTCAGCACTGATCTGTCTAATTTGAAAAGTGGCGGTTTTATCTAGGGCGGGAATATAACCTGCAATACTGCTCATTTTCTGAAATGGGGCATATTGGTCTTCACGAATATTCAGGCTCACCCACATCTTGTCTTCAATGAGGCTGACCACAGGGACTGCGGTGGCTACCAACTCCGAGACTTTGCCATAGGTTTTAGACACCGTTCCGTTTACAGGTGCAACTAATTGGGTTTCTGCTTCTAAAGCATTGGCTTCATCTAGCGCAGCCTGAGCAATATCTACCTGTGCATCGGCAGAACTCTTTTGCTGCGAGGTGCTGCCACGTTTGGCACGTGCATATTGCTGATACGCCGCTTCTGTCATTTGCGCCGCTGATTGACTGGCTGCATACAATTCATCACGGCGCTGGCGTGAAATCACACCTTCCTTAAATAAATTTGCACCACGCTCATAAGAAACTTTGGCTAAATTTTGCTGTGCTTTCAGCGATTGCCAGTTGGCATACAGGCTAGCGATATTTTCTTCCTGCGAGCCACGTTCAGCAGTCGATTGTAAAGCCAATGCAGATTGTAAAGCCGCTACGGCTTGCTGTTTTTTGGCCTGAATTTCCGGGCTGTTTAAGCGCACCAGTACATCACCTTTTTTGACCTGCTGACCTTCTTCTACATAAATTTCT
>DDAT01000049.1:38229-79601 GCA_002332985.1 Acinetobacter lwoffii
CTTCAATACGGCTTGGCACTTTGGTCGCTACCTGAACCGTTTCAGCTTCTACACGACCCTGCAATTCCAGCGGAGCAGGTTGGTAGCTTTTCCATAATCCAAAAGCGATGACTACCAGCAGAACTGGAATCAGGGCAAGCAATAAATATTTTTTCTTTTTGGAGATTTCAGGAGCTTGTTCATGCTCGGTCGAAGTCGTCGCGTTGTTTTCTATTCCAGTTCTTGTTTCTACCTGTTGCGCAGGAGATTTTTCTATATCGCTGGATGAAGCCGCTTCATTCACAGGATCATTGGGTTTTTGATCTTCGTTCATGTTCGGCTCCATTAGCGAATATAGTGGGTGTTGGTATGTTGGATGTAGTTCGGAAATTCTGCAATCGAGCCATGGCTTTGTAATAGGGTGGCCAGTGACATCACATATTTGTAGGCATTCAAGGCAGTTTCAGCTCGTAATCCGCTCAGCATATTTTGTGCATCGATGACCTGTGTGGCGGTGCCCATATCTTCTTTAAAAGACAATTCTTGGATGCGTAAATTTTCCTGTGCGGCTTTCAAGTTTTGTGCCAGAAGCGCATCACTTTGCTGTGCACTGAGTGCTTCGCTATAAGATTTATAAATCAGATTTTCAATTTCCTGCTGGGTGCGTGCAGTAAGCAGTTCTGTAGCAGAGCGTTTGAGTTCGGCAGCCTGAATATTTTTATTTTTATCAATTCCGGAAAATAAGTTATAACGGGCAGCCACCCCGACAATCCAGTTTTCATTTTGATCCAGACTATATTCACCAAAAGCAAAAACATTCGGTTTTTTTGCCGCTTGCTGGGCTTTGACATTGGCTTGAGCCAATTGGGTATCCAGCTGCATTTTTTGAATCAGCGCAGAGTTCTGACTAAAGGTTTTCAGCAGATGATTTAAGGCCTGTGGCTCGGTTTTATTGACAAATAAAGGCGTTGAAAGCTCAGTGATGCTACTTTCCTGAAGCAGATTATTCAGCTGGAAAAGCGCAGCATTCAAATTGGCTTGTGTGTTTTGCTGGCTGCGTTCGGCATTATTACGTGCCACTTCAAATTGCATGCGCTGGCCTTTACTGATAAAACCTTGCTGTTCCATCTTTAAGGCGTTGCGATAATGCTGCTGCATGGCATTCAAGTTAAACAGTGCTGCTGCATGCAGTTGCTTTTGGAGCTGGACATTGAAATAACTTTGAATCAGTTCAAAACGCTGCGTATCTTGCTGCTGTTTGTTGCTGAGCTGACTACGACCTACTTGAATATTGGCGATTTCTTTGGCGCTGCTTGTCAGTCCACCGGTATAAAGCGGCATCATGACTGAAACCGTCGGGCGAATCACCTGATCATCCAGCACGACATGCGAACTATCAGGAATTAAGCCCACCCCATTTTGAATAGGTTGTCTTAGACTATTTTTTAGCGGGTCAGCCAGATCACCTAAGTTCAGTTCATCAATTCTATTATTTACACCATCCGTTATGGATTGCTCTAAATTATTTTTTAATGCACCCAAAGGCAGATCGAGTTCATTATGAAAGGCATACGCACGAACATTCAGGTCGACTCGTGGCAGACCTATACCTTTCACTGCTTCAGCTTCAAGTTTTGAGGCCTGTTCCAGACTTTGATAGGCTTGGCTGCTATAAGAGTTTTGTAACAACTGACGTTCAGCATCCTGAAAGCTGATGCTCTGCGCATGAGTAAAGCTGCCATACATCATCGATGTAAGCAGATTTAAGCCCCAGACAAGCTGGCTTTTATTTTTCTTTAAGTTCATAAAGTCGCTAAACTGATTTAAAGTCGGTGATGTTATCCGGCTAGTATAAATCAAAGGTTCGCAGATAGAACTAATGTAAAGTTATAGTATTGTTTCTTTTACATCTGTATTTCAAATACTTATCGGCTGTTTTTTAGAGAATATCCAGAATTAAAAAACGGCTTAATCTTGAATATTTTCAATTGTGAGTGCAAAGATGATAAAAACAGCAGGTTAAAATACTGGTCAATTTATCTTGTGAATCTACATTGATTTTTTGACTCTATCTTGACTCATAGATTGAAATAATTTTGTGCAAGACCCTGCCAGATATGGTTAAATGCCATCATTTTATTGTGTTTCACTCTGAAAGGAAAAATCATGCGCGCGTACAACTTCTGTGCTGGTCCTGCTGCATTACCGACTGCCGTACTTGAAAAAGCTCAAGCTGAAATGCTTGACTGGCATGGCAAAGGTCTTTCGATCATGGAAATGAGCCACCGTAGTGCTGACTATGTTGCCATGGCTGAAAAAGCGGAAGCAGACCTGCGCAAACTCATGAATATTCCTGAGAACTACAAAGTATTGTTCTTGCAGGGTGGGGCATCACTACAGTTCTCGGCAATTCCATTGAACTTGCTCGGCAAAAACAACAAAGCAGACTATATCGATACCGGTATCTGGTCTGAAAAAGCCTTGAAAGAAGCGCAACGTTATGGCGATATCAATGTTGTAAAAGCGGGTATCCAAATTGATGGTAAATATGCGATCAGTGCACAAAGCGAATGGAACCTGTCTGCTGATGCAGCTTATGTGCATTATGCCGATAATGAAACCATTGGCGGTCTGCAATTTGCTTCAATTCCTGAAACAGACAAGCCATTAGTGTGCGACTATTCATCTAGCATTTTATCTGCACCAGTAGATGTCTCTAAATTTGGTTTGATCTATGCGGGCGCGCAAAAGAATATCGGGCCTGCTGGCTTAACGCTGGTGATCATTCGCGAAGATTTACTTGATCAAGCCAAACCTGAAATTCCAAGCATCTTGAAATATTCAGATCAAGCGAAAAATGGCTCAATGGTCAACACACCATCAACTTATGCATGGTACTTGTCTGGTCTGGTGTTTGAGTGGTTACTGGAAAATGGCGGTGTAGATGCCATGCACAAGGTGAACCTTGAGAAAGCTAACCTGCTTTATGGTTATATCGATCAAAGCGATTTCTATGCGAATCCAATCGCAAAAGCAAACCGTTCAATCATGAATGTACCATTTACCTTGGCCAATGCTGATCTTGAGAAACAGTTCCTGAAAGAAGCTGAAGCGCAGCATTTATTGAATCTTGCTGGTCACCGTTCGGTTGGCGGTATGCGCGCAAGTATTTATAATGCCGTGCCTTTAGAGGGCGTGCAGGCATTGGTGAACTTTATGGATGACTTTGCCAAACGCAATGGTTAATTCCTGAAACGAAAAAACCCAGCACAGGCTGGGTTTTTTATGAATACAATAATTTTAGAAAATAAAAGTATGCAGGATGAATCCGCAGATCAGCATCCCCAACATGAAAAAAAGGCAGGACATCATATCAATATTATAGCGGGAGCTAAGATGATGCTCGACCTGTTGTAATGTTTCTTCTTGCACGATTTTCATAGATATTTATTGTCCGATCTATTTATCGTTAATACTAATTTGTTGTGAGTATTTTTATCATAAAAAATTGATTAAATAAAGTACATTTTTAATTAAAGAGCATAAATTTCATTTTTATTTAAATATTAGATTTGTATGACAACAGATTATTTATATGAGAAATCAATCGCTTATTTTTACAAGGTTTTTAGGGTTATTTTAAATATTTAAAATGAATTTATTTGAATTTAAAAATGTGGATAACTCGGTTTTTAATGAATTTAAATAGATTATTAAGCCAGAAAATATGTATAAAAAATAATCAAAAATTAAAATGACAAATAAGGATATAGATGGATTAAAAGAAGATACCCATCAAAATGAATATCTTCTTTTTCTGTTTGAACTTAGGCCGCTTTTCTATAAATATTGGCCTGAATCCACAAGTTGCCACGAATATACTGGCCAATCTGGAAGTCTCTGTACTGGTCATTCCGCGTTGCAATCCGGATCAAGGTCGCAGGCTGGCCTTCATCATGAATGAGGGTGACATCATAAAGGGTATAGTCCTGACCCATAAACTGCATAGTCGTTTTACCGACAATATTGCCCTGGAACCAGGCTTCATCTTCCTGACCCATGGTTTCGCCGTATAGATAAGCCACCATTTTAGAAAAATCTACGGTTACAGGTTCTTTATCTTCTTCGCACTGCGGCTGCCAGGCATCAATCTGTTCCTGCAAATTATCCGGTGCTACACCATTATTGGCAGCCAGAATATCATTCAAGGCACGGTGGTGCTTGATCGAAGCCGGATCATCAACCACCAGATGCTCATGATTTGCGACCGCTTCAAGTTCATAGGCCCAGCCATTCAGATTCACCACATAGGACTGGTCTTTTTCATAATGCGGATGATTGACGCTATACAGGTTATCGAAAGCGTAAATAATATTATTAGCACCCAGATTCAGGCGCAATACAGCCTGAGTATTGGATTTACAGCTAATAATCCGGTCAATCGTGGCTTTCACCTGATAAGGACTGTCAAAGCACGGAAATGCAGTTTTTACTGCTTGAGGTTTGTTGTTTTCGACGGCAATCACTTGACTCAACTGTACCGCAGCTTTGCTCGGTCCCTGAATCAGCCAGGTCTCTGCATCCATATCACATTCTTGTGTACAAAGGCCCATCGGCATGATTGGTTCATCAAGAGCTTTGCCTAACCACTGTGGAACATCTGTGCCAGGGTTGTCGGTGAGCAAGGTCCAATGTTCGACATGACTACCGAAATTTTGATCATCAATGGTGATGATCTCTGGGCTATTCTGATTTTTCATATGCACAATTGATTTTGGATGACGTATTTATAGTTAATCGAGGGTCATTGCGATTTTTCAAGTCAATCGAATGAATTTTAAAATTAAAATGCCAGTCAAATGAAGTCAAATTTTTTTCTCGCGTGAATCACGCCAGTTTTACCCAGCACATGCTTTTTAAAATATTGATGACAGATGCAATGAAAATGGAGCGATTTAATCATCAACCTGATCGTCTCAATTTGCTAGAATAACCATGATTAATACCTTAATGGGAAGCCCTGTGTTGCCATTCAAACTTTGGGTCGATGCCGATGCATTGCCCCGTATGCTGCGAGATGTGATTATTCGTGCTTCGGATCGCTATCAGCTGGAAGTCACTTTTGTCGCCAATCAACCAGTCGGAATCACACCTTCGGTTAGAATTAATTCAATTCAGGTGATGAGTGGAGCGGATGCTGCAGATAAGGAAATTATTCTGCGTATGAAAGAGCATGATATTGTCATGACGCAAGATATTCCCTTGGCTGCGGAAGTCATTGAAAAAGGCGGGATTGCGATTCATCCCCGCGGTGAAATTTATACTACGGCCAATGTCAAAGCGCGCTTACACTTGCGTGATTTTATGGACAGCTTACGCGGTGCAGGCGTGCAAACGGGCGGGCCGCCACCGATTTCAGAACGGGATAAACGCGAATTTTCCAGCGCACTCGATCAGACCATCCAAAAACAAAAACGTAAAACTTCCGCGCTTTAAGCCTTATTCAGAGTGACTCGCATGCCCACACAAACCAATATGATTGCCACCTATCTTTTATTGGTTTTTATCTGGGCAACGACACCGCTAGCTATTGTCTGGAGTGTGACGGATTTGCATCCGCTCTGGGCTTTGGCATTGCGTTTCTTTTTGGCTTTACCTTTTGCATTTACCTTATTGTGGCTGTTTAAAACCCGTTTTCCCTTAGATAAATTATCCATGCACAGTTACCTGGCAGGTGCATGTAGTTTTATCGGCTCACAGATTTTCACTTATCTGGCCACGGATTATCTGAGTTCGGGCATTATTGCCCTGATGTTCGGACTGGCACCGATTATTACCGGTTTGATTGGCCGTTTTGTGTTTCAGCTCAAGCTGTATGCTTCGCAGTGGTGCGGCATGGCAATTGCACTGCTGGGACTGGGGATTATTTGTGTGGGTGGCAAAGATCAGCATATTCAGCCGATCGGAATAGGCCTGATGTTGCTCAGTGTTTTTATTTACTGTATTTCGATGTTTTGGGTGAAAAAAGTCAATGCACCTCTTGAACCCATGGCGCAAGCGGCCGGTTCTATTGCAGTTTCAGCGGTGATGGCCTGTGCCATGCTGCCGTTTATCTGGCAATTTGCACCGACCCAGATTCCGCAGGCTAAATCGCTGATCGGACTCAGCTATGCGGTGATCATGGCGTCCCTGATTGCGATGTTCTGCTATTTTAAACTGGTACAGAAAATCAAGGCGACCACTTTGTCTTTGACTACGGTTTTGACGCCGATGCTGGCCTTATTGGTTGGGGTAATTCTGAATGATGAAAAATTATCGGGCGGTGCTTTCTTTGGTGTCGTTATCTTACTGGCTGGTTTGTTATTATATTTTTCCAGAGAAATTAAAGCGAGCTATAACGCTCGCCTTTCATCATCCACCGGTACTGAATAGAAATTGATTAACGCAGTGATTTAGGCAAAGCGAGCCTTAACACATTCACCCAGTTTGACACGGTCCTGTGGATGCATGGTAATAAAATACGCACCTGTCCGATATTTACCATTTTCTTCTTCACGACTATAGGCCACCTGAGCGGTTGCTGCAATATGGAAGAAATTTTCCGGATGACTCAAAGTTACGTGCAGATAAGTGCCTTCAGCGATAGGACGCTCATTAAAGAAGCTAAAACCGGTTTCTGAAAAGTTCACCTGTTCCGGTACAGGTAACATGCTTTGTACAATTGCGTCATACAAAGAACCGGTAATAAGGTTTAATTTTTGGTTGAATAAGGATAAGATTCGAGCAATTTGTTGATCTTTTTCAGATAATTGTTCTAATTCGTAGTTAACCGCATGATCAAATTGATCTAGTTCTGCAAGTAGTAGAAAATAGCGGGGCAACACGAAGTTAGGATCGTAAGGATCATTCAAGGCAACATCATCGGAAATAATCTGATAATTAATTCGTAAGGCAGCATCGATTCGAGACATGACGCGTCTTTCCGCAAATCCGTTTGGATGCTGTACATTTTTCATAATTTATTACCTCGGACTAGATGGTTATGTTCAAACCAATCTCGCTGTATATAGGGTTGAAATATACTCGCGCACGGCGTAGTAACCACTTCATTTCTTTTATCGCGTTGGTCTCAATGATCGGCCTTACACTCGGTGTGGCAGTCCTCATTACAGTCTTGTCTGTGATGAATGGTTTTGACCGAGAGTTGAAAAATCGTGTCTTGGGAATGATACCTCAAGCGACTGTTTCCTCGACGCAAATTTTAACAAATTGGCCTGAACTTGCAAAGCAGATTGAGCAGCATGAACATGTCCAGGGGGTTGCACCTTTTACTCAATTACAAGGCATGCTGACCGCACAGGGTCAGGTCGCCGGCATTATGGTCAGCGGGATCGAACCCGAGTATGAGAAAAAAGTTTCGATCATACAAAACCATATGGTTGAGGGCAGTATCGACAGCCTGAAAAAAGGTGAATTTGGTATTGTTTTAGGCAAGCAAATGACCGATGCCATGGGTGTAGGTTTAAATGACAATATTACTCTGGTTCTGCCAGAAGCGACTCCTTCACCCGCCGGTGTCGTCCCACGTTTTAAACGTTTTAAAGTGGTGGGAATTTTCAGTATTGGGGCTGAAGTTGACTCGATGATGGGTTATATCGCTTTAAATGATGCGTCAACTTTACTGCGTCTACCGGATGGTGCGCAGGGTGTGCGGATGAAACTGGATGATATTTTCCTGGCACCACAAGTGTCTCAGGAAATTGTGCGTGATTTGCCGGGGAATTTCTATGCTTCGGACTGGACTTATACCCATGGTAATCTGTTCAGCGCGATTCAGATGGAAAAAGCCATGGTCAGCCTGCTTTTATTCCTGATCGTTCTAGTCGCGGCATTTAATATTGTGTCTTCACTGGTGATGGTGGTGACGGATAAAAAATCGGACATTGCCATTTTAAGGACTTTGGGGGCTTCACCTGCCACCATTACCAAAATCTTTATGGTGCAAGGTACCGTGATTGGGGTGATTGGAACTTGTGCAGGGGCCATCCTCGGGATTATTGCGGCAACCAGTATCAGTAGCTTTATTGGCTGGCTCAACAATACTTTAGGCCTGAATATGTTTGATGCCTATTTTATTAACTACTTACCTTCGTATCTGCGCTGGCAGGATGTCTTGGTGATTGTAGGCTTGTCACTGGCACTCAGTTTTGTCGCGACAATTTATCCGGCTTTACGTGCAGCAAAAATTCAACCGGCAGAGGCTTTGCGTTATGAGTAATCTGATTTTAGATGCCCAGAATATTCACAAATCCTTTACCGATGGCAAGGCCACTGTCGATGTGATTCGCGGCTTGTCGCTACAGGTAAAAGCAGGTGAGTTTGTTTCGATTGTAGGTTCAAGTGGTTCAGGCAAAAGTACCTTATTACATGTTTTGGGTGGATTGGATCGCCCGACGTCAGGTCAGGTCATGGTGAATGGCCGCCGTTTTGATACCTTGTCTGAAGCAGAACGCGGTTATGTGCGAAATGAGCATTTGGGCTTTGTTTATCAGTTCCATCACCTGTTGCCAGAATTTACCGCACTGGAAAATGTAGCGATGCCACTGATGTTACGCGATAACATGAAATTCAAGGAAGCCAAACAACAGGCCGAATATTTGCTGGAACGCGTGGGGCTTTCGCATCGTTTAACCCATAAGCCGGGTGAATTGTCTGGCGGTGAACGTCAGCGTGTAGCCTTGGCGCGTGCGGTAGTGGGTAAACCTAAACTGATGATGGCCGATGAACCGACCGGAAATCTGGATCGCAAGACTGCAGCAAAGATTTTTGAACTGCTGACCGAATTACAACGTGAGTTCAATATGGCGATGCTAATTGTGACCCATGATGAACAATTGGCGCATGCGGCCGACCGGATTTTGCATATGCAGGATGGTCTCTGGATTGAAGCATAAATAACGAGAATATTCGCATTTGATTGAAGCTCACTCCGGTGGGCTTTATTATTGGGCAAAATAATAACAAGACAGAATAAGATTCAATGTTGCAGTGGCTATGTATTGGCTGGATTTTAGGCCTTGCCTGTATGGGGAAAAGTTTCCTGTCTGTTCAACTGAGCGGGACGGCAGTTTTGATCATTGCGCTGCTGTGGTATCTGTGTTGCCATAAATTAAAGTTCATCTTGAATACACCGCTGCGAAGCTTGTTGATCGCTGGATCAAGCTTGCTTTTGGGACTGTTTTTAGGTCATGCTTATGCCAATCTGCAATTGGCTGAACGTTTATCCAAGCGAGAGCACGAAGTCGCTGAAAAAGAAATCGTAGTATATATCAAAGAGCTGAATAAACTGGGTGATCAAAATATCCAGCAAGCCTTGCATGTGCTTAATCCTGATGGTACTACGGTTAAGTGGATGGGTTTTCTGCCAGTTTCAGATCCTGTCACATCTAGTTTGGTAAATGATGAAACCAAACAGCAGACCCTTAAGCTGGGATACTATTATTTATTGCAAGGCCAGATTCGACCTAACCATAGTTATGCCACACCGGGTGCTTTTGATGCAGAAAAATGGGCATTACAGCAAAATGTTATGGCTGGGTTTAGGATCAAACATATCCAAGAGTTGCAACCGCAACAACTCTATGCACTAGGTCATGCTCAACATTTCCGTCAGCAACAAAAGTTGGATCAGCGATTTTTGCTTTGGGTAGAACAACAGCGACTGGCCTTAAGAGAGTTTGTGGCCAGACAACCCGTACAGCAGAAAGGCTTATTACTGGCTCTATTAAGCGGTGATGAAAGTCTATTGGATCAAGCGACGGAACAGCAATTCCAGCGTTTTGGCATGAGTCATTTATTGGCAATTTCTGGACCACATGTCCTGATCTTTGCCTTTATCATCTGTGGCAGTTTGCAATATCTGATTTCAAGGTACACGCCGCAGATTTATCTGAAATGGCCAAGGCAGTATTTTTTGAGTCTGCCTTTCTTGCTGTGTGTACTGCTGTATTGTGCCTTCGTCGGTTTTGAAATTCCGGCGCTCCGTACTTTACTGATTTGTGTGATTGTGACTTTTACACTGTTGCTCAGGCAAAGTGTGCAGCCATTAAAACTGCTGATTTTAAGTGCTGCCTTATTGTTGCTCTTTGATCCTTTTAGTATTTTATCGGCCGCATTCTGGCTGTCTTATGGGGCCTGTTTTGTCTTGCTGCGAATCTACCAAACCATTCAGCAACAACCGCGTGAGACAGTACAAACAGCATTACAACGACTGTATTTTACAATAAAAGTCTTGGTGGAGTCGCAGTGGAAAATCTTTCTGGCCCTGTTTCCCTTAATGATGCTGTTCTTTAAGCAGGTGGCCTGGATTACGCCGCTAAGCAACCTGGTGGCTATACCGTGGATTGGCCTGCTGATTGTTCCAGTGGATATTCTGGCGGCTTTACTGTTTTTCGTCTCTGAACCATTGTCGAGTCTGTTGTTTCAGCTCAATGATATTTTCATTCATATACTGCTGGCATTTCTGAATCTGCTTGATCGGCTGTTTGCGCCACAACTGATTCCGGTGGCCATGAATGTCTGGATGATGGGTCTATGCATATTGGGCTTGTTAATTGTCTTTTTGCCGCGGGGCTTAGTGCCCAAAAGCTGGATCGCACTTGCCTGTGTACCACTGTGCATTCCGCAACTTAATCAGCATGCATTTCAGCTGTCTGTTCTGGATGTCGGGCAGGGACAGGCCATCTTTATTCGTGACGGGCAACACAGCATGATGATCGACATGGGCGGTTATTATAATGAAGAAAAATTCAGTATTGGCCGGCAAGTGATTATGCCGTTTTTGTCTGTGCAAGGGGTTGGAGAGCTGGATCAACTGATTTTGACCCATCTGGATCAGGACCATAGCGGTGCATATCACAGTATTAAAGATAAGTTAAACATCAAACAAGTATCATCTAATCAGATACCTGAAACGGCTGCTTCTTCAAACTTTCAGTTTTGCTATGAAGGACAGCAATGGCAATGGCCTGAAGGGATTAACTTTAAAATTCTGGCACCTCGGCAGCAGCAGTTAAATACGCCAAACTTCAATAAAAACGACCACTCTTGTGTAGTATATCTGCAAGTCAAAAATGCCGGACCGTATCAAAACTTTTTACTGATGGGCGATGCGGGCTGGGAAACTGAATACCAGCTGCTCCAAGATTATCCGGAACTGAAAGTCGATGTGCTGGTGCTTGGACACCATGGTAGTCAGCACAGTTCAGCCTATCAATTTTTAGAAGTTTTACAGCCTAAATTGGCGATTGCCTCGGCTGGGAAATTTAACCGTTATGGCCACCCGAGCCAACTGACGCAGCAACGGTTGAAAGCCCTTAATATTCCCTTATTGACCACGGCAGAACAGGGGAGTGTGCACTTCCAGCAACAAGGCTCAAAATTGGTGCTTTCTGCCGAACGGCATGAATGGCGGTGGTTGTATCGTCAGCCTTTAAGTCACTGATTCCAATATGGGCGAAACTTCATGTAGTTCTTGAGTTCTTAATGCATTTACTTTGCCCAAGGCTTGTTCATGTTCAAGTTTATAGAGATTTCCCAAGTCTTGATGCGCATTAAAGCGTTTATAACTCCAGTGATAATGTTCCGGATGGCGACGAATTAAATTTTCAATACTATTGATAATGACTTGAGTACCCTGATTGGCATTGCCACTATAAATTTTTTCATCAACGGTTTCGATAAAGATATCGAATCCATCTTTAGTATTACGTAGAGCATATAAAAACAGGGCACGCGCTTTGGTCTTTTGAATCAGCTTGGCACTCAAATTACTCGTGGCCAGAGGAACACCGAAATAAGGAATATATTCACCACCAATATTCGGGGTATGATCAGGAAGGATGACCGTAGTGCCGCCTTGTTTTAAGGCCTTAAAAATCTGACGAACGCCAGATTCATCGGTCGGCACCAGATGCGCTTGTTCACGACTACGGGCGGCTCGTACAAATTGATCTGCAGCCTGATTTTTCACAGGTTTGTACATAATGGTCATTGAAGTGAACTGGGCGATATAGGCATTCATGATTTCCCAGGTACCAAAATGCGGCACAATTAAAACCAGACCTTTATTTTGTGCAAGGGCATCATGAAGTAGATCTTCGCCAATAACGCGATGAACGCGTTTAAGATTTTTCTGATTGCTTGAGCCCCAAATAGTAAAGAACTCGAAATATGACATTAATTCATTGCGAACCGCAGCACGGTTAATCTTTTCACGTTCCTGACCGGACAGTTCTGAAAGACTGATTTCAAGA
Organism: Acinetobacter lwoffii; assembly: GCA_002332985.1. Lineage (GTDB taxonomy): Bacteria > Pseudomonadota > Gammaproteobacteria > Pseudomonadales > Moraxellaceae > Acinetobacter > Acinetobacter lwoffii_N. Next base: position 50,523 of record DDAT01000049.1, read on the forward strand.
TTCAGGCGAATGACTTCCGAAGTTTTAGTGACTTTAAAACTGTTCACAATAAAGGCCAGAATACGGGCCATCCAGCGAGAAACCGGAAGCGGTTGGCGGCTAATGTATTTGAGTAAACCGTAAGCTGAATTCCGTGAGCCCTGTTTCGTCATTGATTTCGTCTAAGTACAAAAAAAGAGAACAAAATTTATTATAGGCGAAAACGTTTTGTTTAGACAGAATTACCCGATTCAGTGTATATAATGGGTTCAATATAAATCAATTTATTGGATTATTTATGTCCGATTGGCCACCAAAACCTGAAAATCAAATACAAAATACGCAACAGCCAGTTCAACCGACTGGTCCGGAATGGAAACTGCTGGAAAAAGCGGTTTTAGCTTCGGTAGAAGAACAGCGCCGCGCGCGCCGTTGGGGGATTTTCTTTAAATTTCTGACTTTTGCTTATCTGCTTGTCGTTATTTTGGCGCTAGGCAAAAGCTGTAGTTCCGTTTCTTCAGATACCAGTACTGCTGCAAGTTCTCATATCGCAGTCGTGGATATTGTGGGGACGATTGCTGCTGACAAGCAGAGTGTCAACAGTAGCAATACCATCAAATCACTGAAAAAAGCCTTTGAAAATAAACAAAGTAAAGCAGTGGTACTGAATATCAACTCACCTGGCGGTTCACCGGTACAGTCGGATGAGATCTGGCAGGAAATTCAGTATCTGAAAAAACAGCATTCTGGGAAAAAACTGTATGCCGTGATTGGCGATACAGGTGCTTCAGGTGCTTATTATATTGCTTCAGCTGCGGACGAAATTATTGTCAATCCATCGAGTCTGGTCGGTTCAATTGGGGTGATCATGCCGAATTATGGTGTGAATAATCTGCTGCAAAAATTAGGTGTTGAAGATCGCACCATGACCTCAGGTGAAAATAAAGCTTTGTTGTCGATGACTCAGCCAGTTGATCCTGCGCAAAAAGCTCATGTACAGGGTGTGCTGGATAATGTGCATGGTCACTTTATTAATGCAGTTAAACAAGGACGTGGTAATAAATTGAAATCTAATGATCCTGCCATTTTCTCTGGTTTGTTCTGGACCGGTGATCAGGCGGTGAAATTAGGAATTGCGGATCGTATCGGTAGCTTAAATACTTTGAAACGTGAACTGAAAACTGAAAAAGCGTTGAATTACACCATTGAATATAGTCCATTTGAATCAGTCTTGGGTCGTATGGGTTCATCGATTGGGGATGGAATTGCTTCTTCGGTTGCACAGAAGCTTCAGTCAGAAAATAGCACGACACTGCAATGAAACCATTGATTCATTTCGCGCACGCCAATGGCGTGCCATCCAAAGTCTATCAAAAGCTGTTTGATGGATTACAAGATGATTACGATATTATCTATGTGCCGCTTTTAGGGCCAGACAAGCGTTATCCGGTTGATAACCATTGGAAAAGCCTGACCCAACAAGTGATTGACAGTATTGTACGTCAGTCACATGGGCGACCTGTCATTGGTCTGGGGCATTCTTTGGGATCTTTGTTAACTCTGCAGGCGGCTTTGCAGCGTCCGGAACTGTTTTCACAAATGATCATGCTAGACCCGCCGATGATTATGGGCAAAGAAGCCTTTGCCTTGCATATTGCGAAAACTTTTCGCTTAAAAGCATTGGATAAAATGTCTCCGGCCGGTCTGTCCAAACGCCGTCGTGACCATTGGAATTCACGTGAACAAGCCGCTGAATTGCTGCGCCCTAAAGGTTTTTATCAGGATTTTGATGCAGATTGCTTCCAAGCTTATATTGACCATGCCTTGCAGGATGATCCCATCCGGGGTGGGGTAGAACTCACTATTCCTAAAATGGATGAGGTCGCAGTCTTTAGAACCAATCCGTCACTATGGTGGTTGCCTCAGGCAAAACCCAAAATTCCTGTGCATTTAGTTGTGGCTAAGAAAGGTCCATTTCTGGCCCGCAAGTTCCCGCAGCAAGTGCAAAAGAAATTTGGTATTCCTTTTACCGTGGTGGATGGTGGACATATGTTCCCATTGGAACAACCTGATCAAGTAGCTGGCTTGGTCAAACAGCTGATTCAGCAACAGTCTGCTTGAATTATTGAATATATTGGAAATAAAAAAACGCATCCGAGGATGCGTTTTTTTATATCTAAATTTTTTTAGAACTTGCAGAATTGAACAGGCGCTTGCATTTTCTCATTTCGATATAACACACCATCTTTAGTATGTTGAATCGTTCCGCTACAAATCCATTCTACGACTTGTGGATAGATCACATGCTCGAGGCTATGCACACGTGTTGCCAAACTTTCTACCGTATCATGATGAGAAACCTTGAGAACACCTTGGGCAAGCGCTTGGCCTGCATCCAGTTCAGCCGTAACATAATGCACCGTACAACCGTGCAGAACATCACCGGTATTGAGTACACGCTGATGCGTATGCATACCTTTATAATAAGGCAACAGGGAAGGATGAATATTTAACATTTTCCCTTCCCAGGCTTTCACAAATTTTCCACTTAAAATTCGCATAAAGCCGGCAAGTACCACCAGATCCACATCCCAGTCCAAAAGCTTTTGATGCATGACATCATCAAAAGCTTCACGGTTTGGATATTGCTTGTGTTCAATAATTGCAGTCTGAATGCCTGCGTGCTGTGCACGTGTTAAAGCAAAGGCTTCAGGTTTGTTGGAAATCACGCCTACAATTTGGCCTGAAAGATTGGCATCAATCAAGGCTTGCAGATTTGATCCACTACCTGAAACAAGTACAGCAATTTTAATCATGCGAAATTACGCGAAGATCACACGAATTTTTTCGTCTGCACCTGCAACCGATTCAGCATTGTCTTGAATCTGACCCATTGCCCATGCTTTTTCGCCAAGCTGGTTGAGTAATTCAACAGTTTTGTCTGCATCAGCTGCATCAACGACCAGCACCATACCAACGCCACAGTTGAAAGTACGATACATTTCAAACTGTTCTACGCCGCCTTCGCGTTGTAGAAGTTTGAATAGCTCAGGCCATTCCCAAGAAGATTCATTCACAAGCGCTTGAGCACCGTTTGGAAGTACGCGAGGTAAGTTACCTGGTAAACCACCACCAGTGATGTGTGCCATCGCATGGACATCAACGTGTTTTAACAGTTCAAGAATTGGTTTTACATAAATGCGTGTTGGTTCCATTGCAACATCTGCAAGTGGGCGGCCATCGACGATTTGATTCAGGTCAACGTTTTTCACGTCCAGGATTTTACGAAGCAGTGAGTAGCCGTTTGAGTGCGCACCTGAAGAAGCTACACCAATTAAAACGTCACCCGCTTTGACTTTAGAGCCATCAATAATTTTACTTTGCTCAACAACACCGACACAGAAACCTGCAAGATCGTAATCTTCGCCTTCATACATGCCTGGCATTTCAGCAGTTTCACCGCCAACTAATGCACAGCCAGCAAGTTCACAACCAGCGCCAATACCAGTGACTACATTTGCAGCAACATCAACATTTAAGTGACCAGTTGCATAATAATCAAGGAAGAACAGTGGTTCAGCACCACAGACAAGAAGGTCATTCACGCACATTGCAACCAGGTCTTGACCAATTGTGTCATGACGGTTCAAATTCAGTGCCAGACGTAATTTTGTACCAACACCATCTGTGCCAGATACGAGAACAGGTTCTTCATAACCTTTAGGAATTTTACAAAGTGCACCAAAGCCACCTAGACCGCCCATAACTTCGGGACGTGAGGTACGCTTAGCGACAGATTTGATACGATCGACTAACGCGTCGCCCGCCTCAATGTCGACACCTGCATCTTTGTAGCTTAAACCAGTGTTTGGGGTAGAAGTTGAGTTGCTCATAATGAAGTCTCCGCATTCGCGGGTGCGATTATAACCTGAATATGTAAAACTCTTATGGTATTTGTGGCCTAAAATGCTATCTTTATTAAAATATTTTAATTTTTAGAATGATTAATAGAGAAAAGGCAAGATTCTATGGTCGATCGTACTTTACGGCGCATTCTTATACTTGCTGGTATAGCATTGATACTTTGGGTTTTATATCTGCTTAAACCAGTTGTGGTTCCTTTTGTGGCAGCTTTTCTAATTGCTTATTTATTTAGCCCACTGGTCGATGTTTTGCACCGCATTGGGCTGGCTCGATGGCTCTCGATCAGTATCGTATTTATCGGGATTGGGGTCGTGGTCACCTTGGTGATGTGGTATCTGGTGCCACTGGTCTGGCAGCAGCTGATGTATGCGCGTGATAGCATTCCGGCCGGGATTCACTGGATCAATTACACGTTTCTACCTTGGCTTTCCGATAGCTTTAATCTGGTCCCGATGGAGATTGATACCGATCAGATTTCCTCCGTGGTGATGGACTATGTCCAGACCAATTATAGTGCTGACAGTATTCAGGCAATGCTGCTGAAACTGGCACAATCTGGTCTGAATTTTATCCAGATTGGTGGCACGATTGTCCTGATTCCGATTATTGCCTTTTATTTCTTGCTGGATTGGGATCGTATGCTGGACAGCTTACGCCGCCTGATTCCCCGTCCTTATGAAAAAACAACCTTAACTATTGTGAGTGAATGTCATAGTGTTTTAGGTGCCTTTGTCAAAGGTCAGTTCCTGGTCATGGTTCTGCTAGGCGTAGTCTATGCAGTGGGACTGCAACTGATTGGCCTAGAGATTGGCTTGATCATCGGGATGATTGCCGGATTGTGCAGTATCATTCCGTATCTTGGTTTTGCGGTTGGAATTATTGCCGCAGTCATTGCAACCTTTTTCCAATTTGGAATCGACTGGTGGCAACTGGTATTGGTCGGGATTGTCTTTATGGTCGGGCAGGCCGTCGAAGGCTATATTCTACAACCGTTCTTGCTAGGTGATAAAATCGGTCTTTCTCCTGTAGCTGTAGTGTTTGCAGTTCTGGCAGGTGCACAACTGGCCGGTTTCTTGGGCATGCTGATTGCCTTACCGGTGGCAGCCGTGATTGTGGTACTGCTGCGGCATATCCGTGAGTATTATGAACATACGCCATTTTATGGTGATCGGGCTGTTATCATACAAGATGCATCTACCGGTTCAATCAATATTGAAACAGCAGACTTAGATGTTGATATTGAAATGAAAAAGCCACAGAAAAAACCGCTGCAAGCAGAGGAGAACTCAAGTAAAATTCACGATCCACATCGTAAAGACTCATAAGGCCAAAAAATCGTATGCGTCAATTGCAGTTAGATATAGAACCTCAGCTCGATGCCCGAATCAGTGATTTTTCAGGGCCGGGTTGGGGGCATGTCATTGATGCTGTCCGTCAATTACATGCAGGCCTGATCAACCAATTTTATGTCTATGGGGGAGCCGGTACAGGTAAAAGTCATTTGTTGTCTGCCATCTGTGACTCTTATCTGGAAGTAGGTAAATCTGCAATTCAGGTATCTTTGCTTGAGCTTTTAGATGCACCGACTGAGGCGATTACTTCTCTAGATCGTTTTGATCTGGTAGCACTTGATGATATCGAAGCGATTAGTGGCGTACCCCATTGGCAACGCGCAGTATTTCACTTGATTAATTATAATAATGAAGGTGGTGGGCAGTTGGTGTTTTCGTCACGTTTTGCACCTATTGAACTCAAACTCGAATTGCCAGATTTACAATCCCGTCTCACGCAGGCGGTCAGTACCCGTGTTCCGAGTGGCAGTTTGTATGCTGATCGCTATGCGCTGGTTTCCTCGGTACTCGATCGTCGTGGGATCCATTTAGACCCTCAAATCTTTGACTATTTACTAAGCCATGGGCCACATCAAACTTCAGTGCTGCTTCAAAGATTAGAGCAGATTATTCAATTGCTTAAAGGGGAAAAATTGAAAGTCAGCAATGCTAATCTGCGGCAGATATATGCCTTGATTGACGAATATCGGTAAAATATAAAAATTCTTGAGTAATTACTCAGTCTATGACACAGTAAGGCAAAATAATTCGCTGTTGCAAGGATTCTGCAACTTTAGAAGAAAAAGAAAGAAATAAAAATTAAGGAGAAGGTTATGCTCAAGAAGAGCATAGGCATAGCTTTGCTATGTATAGCGGGGCAGTCGTATAGTGCAGATATTATTGTAACCACTACAGAAGATATTGAGAAAGATGACAAGGAATGTTCACTTCGAGAAGCTGTTGAGTATGTTAACCGTGGCTTAGCTAAATCAGGTTTTATGGGGTGTGGTGGGGAGAACTCATCCAGTACCATTATTTTAAAAGAAAAAAATACCTATGTGTTGAACCAGCATATCGCGATTAAAAAATCTCTTACCATCCGTGCGGTCGCAGAAAGTGATGGCGAATTCAGTACGGATGAAAAAGCATTAGGCTTGCATAATGCTCATATTCAAATGAAAGGTACTGATAACCTTTTCCGGATCAACAGTACAGATACATTGATTCAGTTAAATTTGAAAGAACTGGATCTTGAAGGCTGTGGTAAAACCAGTTGTGCTGAACAAGGTGGCCTAATTTATAATAAAGGTCAGCTAATTCTAGAATATAACCGTCTATTTAATGCTGCTGCCAACTTGGGTGGGGCAATTTATAATGCTGGCAAGTTTGGTCAGAACTTAACAAGCCGTGCACAAATTAAAAATAGTCTGATCGAAAATAATAAAGCCCAACGAGGCGGGATCCTGTATAGCGAGCTACCTGCTTTCCTCATTTATCAAAGTGTACTTAAAAATAATCAGACACTGGATAATTCCGCGACCAATATTTATAGCGCGGGACAGTTTGCTGACTCCAGTAAAGATCAAGGTATTAGTGGGGAGGTATTAAGTAGTACGATACTAAAAAATAAGGGTGTATTTATTAATGTCCTGGACGGGATGGGATTGAATAATCTCACCATAGTTGACAATGAAAATACTGCTTTAAATATCCATGCACCGTATGGAAGAGCTTATGTAGCGAATAGTATTATTTTAAGAAATGGTACACAGGATTGCCAAATTATCACTGGTGATAAGTCTGTGTCGCAAAATAATCTGCTGACAGCCTCGTGTGGTGTAGGGGATGCCGTCGCGCCGAACCAGTTCTGGAATGGTACACGACTTTTTGCTGAATCCTCAGATAAAAGTGAAGGTATTTGTCAGACCCTACAAGAAAATAATAATGCCATACTTTGTCCATATAGCGTTCCTAAAGGACAATTTCTCGGTTATATGCGCCCACGAATTTTGTTGAACTATATCCTTGTGAGTGAATCACCGATTGTGAATAGAGGCACAGGATTGAGTTTAGCAAATCCAACGGTAGCATGTGAAGCGGCAGATCAGCGCGGGATCAACCGTTTGATGGATAATCTGTTTTGTGATCGTGGTGCTGTTGAAATCACGATACCAATCTCAGGCAGTCTGGTGGGACAAGATCTGTTAAAGGGTGAAATTGCCAAGTTTTCAATTGAATCTTATCTGGGAGATAGTGATTTAATTCCAAAAGAACAGTGTAATGCCATTGTTGGTCAGAATCCGACGGGGGAGCCTTGGCAAGATGGCTGTTTGAAAGTGGTACAAACCAAAACAGCTTCCAAGGGTAAAACAATCATCGATATTCATGGCAATGTCGTTTATACCCCGGATTCTACCTGGCATGGAGCAGATATTTTCGAACTACAAGTGGTGACCTCATCGACACGGTTTAATAAAAGTAAACCTTATTTGACTATTACTACTCAAATTGTTCAGGAGCCAAAAAATGAAATGGAAGACAAAGCAGTCAAAACTTCAGGCGGCTCATGGGGTGGTGGTGGGCTACTGATTTTACTCGGATTAATAGGTTTACGCCGTGGATTAAAAGATTAAGGAAAAATCATGAAAAATTATAAAAAAGGACTGCTTGCGGCCATGATTTTATCTGCCATGAGTTTGATGGCAGCCGAAGATAAAACGATATATGTAACTACTTTTGCTGATGAAGATGGCGAGAATAATAATGCCTGTTCTTTGCGAGAAGCCATTAAAACTGCAAAACTGGATAAATCTTATGGCGGATGTAATGTAGGACGTACGCTTCGATTGGATGGTTCAGCTGCAGATGTGATTCAGCTTGAAGCAGGCGAGTACAAATTAGATAAAGAGCTGATCGTAGAGTCAGCGCTCAAAATTTATGGGAAAACTCCGCTTAACTATGCTAGTCGTAGTCCGATTACGCTGTTATATCCAACCCGGGAGGCTTTAAAAAGTACTATTTCAGGCCAGGGGAAAACCAGATTATTTAATAGTATGGCCAGCCAATCCAGTCTGGAAATTCATCATCTGATCTTAAAGGATGGTTATGCAGCAATAAATACCTTGGATAAAGGTAATGGCGGTACTTTTTATGTAGCAGGGCCTTTAAGTATTAATACCAGTGAAATAGTAAATTCCAGAGCAGCTGCAGAAGGTGGTGCGATTTATAGTGTAGCAATGAATACGGAAAGGAATATTGTCATTCAGGATTCTTTGATTCAAAAAAATCAGGCGAGTTCATATGGTAGTGTTCTGTCGATGGATTGTCAGGGAAATTTAGGTACAACTCAAACCAATGTGAAAATTAATTCCAGTAGTATTGTTAAAAATGGTTCAGACACTGCTAACAGTATTATTGATTTTTGTGGCTATGCCACAGTAGAAATTGTTAACTCTACTATTGCGAAGAATACTGCCAGTACCACAGGACATATTGTGCGTATGACGAATGAAGTTAATCGTCCGCTCAGTAAATTCTCGAGTTTAACTGCATTAAGTAATACTATTGTTGAAAATACAGCCCAATCTACTTTATTTTATGACAATACCGGGTTTAGGTATTTTAATTTCAATATTTTAGCCTTTAACCAAGGCCTGTCTTGTGAATATGCCTTAAATCAGGGAAATCCGACCAAGGCACAACGTGTTGAATTTTCTACAATTCGAAATGCAATTCAAACGACTGGGCCATCACGTTGCGTATTGCCAGAATTAGACGAAGATACTACTTCAAATAATCTTGATGTCTCTAACAATATAATCAGCAGTTTATTAACAAATTATATTGAGCCTGCTATTGATAATCGCTATTTAGGGCTGTATTACCCGCGTGATAATCAGACCGCAACGGATTTGGTAGATATCGGGGTGAGTGGCTGTATTGAACAAGACCAGCGTGGTATTGATCGTGTGATTGGATCCACATTAACATTTGATCCAAGTGCAAAAAATACCTGCGAGATCGGCTCAGTTGAAATCCGACGTTTGACTGCAGCCGATATTACGGACTTGCAAAATAAGAGTTTGGTAGAACTCAATGACTTTTATCAGGAGAATATAGATGATCTCGAAGAAATCATTGCTGATAAAAATACTCCAGAAAATGAGCTTCCTGGTTTAAAGGAAGAATTGAAAAGTTATCAGGATTTGCTCAAATATACCAAGCAATATCAGAAATATCGTGCAATCTATATTAATCCTTTTATCTTGGCTATGCCTCAAGAAACTCTAACCAATGATAAGATTCAAATTAAAGCCTTAAATTCACAAAATTATGAGGTCAGTGTAAAAACTTTAGGTGTTGGTAAGTTAGTTGGTACAGGCAATTCGACCACTGTGGAAGGAAATCCAAATGATCCAAATCTTAAATGTGAGTGGAAACCTGATTTAAACCGGATCATGATGTATCGCACTGATGGTAAGCAGACCAGTTCGGTTGATATGGAGTTCTGTAGTTATACCCTTAAAGACCGGGCTACAGGTGCGAGCAGTGCTGGCCTCTTAAGAGCAGCTTTTAACAACATTGCACCGATTGCAAAAGATGATGAATATCGGCTTAATCCAGAGAATAATCTTACAGTGACGGTAAATCCGCTTGAAAATGATAGTGATGATGGGGATGGGCCTCTACCATCAGGAAAGTCGGCTTTTTATCAAGATAAAGATGGAAAAGAGATCCCGATTCATATTGTTAAGCTGCCTGCGGGAGTTTCACTGAAGGCAGAGCGACAAGGAGCATGTCCTGATACCTATCAAAATCAGACCTGTTATGGTGGACAGCTGACATTTACTGTAAAAAATAATTTAAGCCAGGCAAATTACAGCATGGATTATGCGATTTTTGATGCTGATGAAAAAATGTCAGAAAAAGCGACAATCTTGTTACGTAATACAGTTAAAAATACGAATACGTCCTCAAGTGGTGGTGGGGCAATTGGAATGTGGGGGCTACTAGGATTATTAGGGCTTGCAGGTTATCGACGCTTAAGAAAATATGATTGAAACATCAAAAAAGCCTCCATATGGAGGCTTTTTTATATTAAGTTTTTAATGCGAGTTAGGCTGCTGAGTCACTTGCTGATATTTGAGAATGTATTCTTCGCGAATGGCAAGGCGTTGCTCAGGAGACGCTTTTTGCATACGTGCGCCCAGTTCTTTGCGTTCCTGACTGCTCATCATTTGCCAAGTCTCACGCATTCTTTGTTTTTCCGCATCAGGGAGTTGAGTAAACCAGTCCATACGCTGCTGCAAGCTGACACGTTGTTGTTCGGGGATTTCTTTTAGAGATTGGTAACGTTTAATCAGTGCCAATTGTTCAGAATCAGAAAGACTATCCCAAGTATCAGTTACTTGGGTATTCGCATCCTTGGAAAATAGCCAAAAACGTTCAAATCCTGCAAAGCTGGTTTGCAGAAAACTGAATGCACAAAAAGCAATCGCCAATTTTTTAGCTGCCATGTGGAACTTTGTCCTCACCTAAAACCATTAACATTTCTAAATCTTCAAGCATTTGCGGAGACAGTTTTGGGACTGACACCATTTGAGTTTGCGGCTCGTTATGGTCCGAAAGATTCGGTAATACCACAATGCCTGCAATCGCAGCTGCCAAAGCAAAACCTGACATTTTTAGAAATGCAAAGCGTGAATGTTTTGAATCCTGAATTTCTTCAAGAACATGGTGCATGACAACAGGTTTGTCTTTATGTTGTTGTGCCAGTCCATCAAGTTTGGAAGTTACTTGTTTTAAGAAATCATCTTGATTCATTCGGATGACCCTCCCAGATATGGATTTAAATGTGCTAAAGAGGCGCGTAAGCCTTGGATAGCACGGTGGTAATGGGTTTTTACACTGCCTTCTGTGCAGTTCATAATCTGTGCGGTGGTATGCGTATCAAATCCTTCCCAAGCTCTTAGCATAAATGCCTGCTGCTGACGCACAGGCAATTTTGCAATCGCTTCCTGGATTTCTTCAGCAGTGACTGCCTGATCAAGAAAGTCCAGCGGCGTTGGTGTTGATTCATCGACGACATCATCAAATTCAATTTCGTCGTCATCAAGACTGACTTTCTTGAAAAATGAAAACATTTGACCACGCCGTGACTCTTTACGACGCCAGTCCTGTAACTTGTTGTTGAGAATGGTATAAAATAGGGGATACCATTCTTCAGTACTTTTTTCTGCATAGGATTTGTGTAAGGAAATGAAAGCTTCCTGAACCAGATCCATGGCAATACCATGATGACCTTGAGTCGCACTTTCCATCATCACCAAGGCACGCCCCGTCACATCCTGCATGAAATTCTTCAGACGTGCTTCAGCCGTACTCTTCAGAATACTTACATCGTGTGTTTGCAACTGTTTTGGTGCTAAATCCATAGAGATGGAAAATCCTGTCATTGGACACCCACCATTATTCCCAAGTTCATAATCATATAACGTTGGGAATCCTGGTTTGGTTGACAATTAAGTTTATTATTTTTGTAGTTTAATCTATTTTATACATGGGCAGGGTCGTATTAAAACACTGTAACCTAAATCCCTAATTAGATACGTTGACGTACCATTTCAAAGAAACAGATCGAACCCGCAATTGCGACATTCAGTGATTCCTGACCACCGGGTTGCGGAATGCTCACGGCTTCAGCATGTTGCATCGCATAATCAGACACGCCTTGGCCTTCATTACCCAGAATCCACACGCAAGGTTTACGTAAGTCTTTTGAATATAGGCTTTCAGCACGGTGTGAGCTGGTTACATAAACAGGGATTTGAAATTGCTCAAGAATTTGTTCAAGCGAAATATTTTCAAAGGTTTGCAGTGTGAAATGTGCACCCATACCGGCACGTAATACGCGTGGAGACCAGAGCGATGCAGAACCTTTGGTACACACAATTTGTTCAATACCGGCAGCAGCAGCAGAGCGAAGCAGGGTGCCTACATTACCCGGATCCTGTACATTTTCCAGAATCAAAGTGTCTGCTTTAAAATCCAATGCATAATTTGCTGTTGGTAAAGTCACCACAGCTAAACAGGCTAAAGATGTTCCTAAGGTACTTAAATCTTTGTATAAAGACTCGCTTAGAACAAAGACCATACCTGTGTATTTTGCGAGAATTTTCTCGAAATCAGGATGTGAAAGTGCATGTTCAGTGGTGAAAATAGAATCAATTTTACGGTTTTCATGTAACCAGGCGAGAGACAGATGCGTGCCTTCTAAAACCGTTTGACCTTGTTTTTTACGATAGGTATTTTGTTCAATTAAACCGCGTAAGTGTTTAATCTTTGGATTGTCTTTTGAATCAAGAAAAAAAGTTGGCATGGGAGATATAATCCACGGCAGCCGATTCAATATCGACTGCCGCTATAAAAATTAGTTGTGGTAGCTGGTCACAAGATTAACTTCGTTTTTAGAACCAATGATCACTGGCACACGTTGATGTAGATCTGTCGGTTCGATCTCAAGAATACGCACACGACCTGTAGTCGATGCACCGCCAGCCTGTTCCATGAGCATGCTCATTGGGTTGGCTTCGTACATTAAACGTAGACGGCCAGCTTTAGCCGGATCTTTAAGGTCGTATGGATACATGAAGATACCGCTACGGCAAAGAATACGGTGAATGTCGCCCACCATACAGGCAACCCAACGCATATTGAAGTCTTTTTCACGAGGACCGGTTTTGCCTGCTAACAATTCATCGATATAACGCTGGACTGGTGCTTCCCAATGACGTTGATTCGACGCATTGATCGCATATTCTTTAGTATCCGCAGCAACCTGAATACCTTCAGAAGTCAGCAGGAATTCTTGAGTCTCGGGGTCATAGGTAAAGAACACCACGCCTGCGCCGACCGTCAATGCCAACATGGTTGACGGGCCATAAAGCACATAACCTGCAGCTACCTGATGAACACCGGCTTGCATAAAGTCTTCTGCCTGAGTCACGGCATTTTTTGCAGGAAGAATCGAAAAAATGGTACCAACACACATATTGATGTCGATATTGCTTGAACCGTCTAATGGATCGAACAATACCAGAAATTGACCATTTTCTTGTGCAGGGGTGAATCCATCCAGTTCTTCTGAGGCCAAACCACCCACATTTGGATGTTGCTGCAAGGCATCAATCAAATAGTCATTAGAAATGACATCTAGTTTCTTTTGCTCTTCGCCTTGAACGTTTTCATGCTGTGCACTTCCCAATACACCCGCTAAAGCACCTTTTTGCAGTAATTGATCAATGTCTTTGCAAGTGTTTGCAATTGTTTCAATAACTTGTGCAAGTTCAGGTGTGAGATTCCCGCTTTGTTGTTGTAAAAACTGGGATAAAGTGCGGTATGACATAGGGGAAACTCCAAAACTTAAATCGGGAAAAAATGATCAAAACGATATGCGGCTATATTTTAGATGAGAACGTACTAAAAGAAAAATTAAACTGGATTATTTGTATCGATTTTGCCCTTGCAACTCCTGCGGAAAGTGCTATGTTGAAGACAAAGGAAAATTGAGAATAGGAGCACAGATATGACAACATTGAAGTTTGATGCGACTCCAACGCCAAGCGAAGGCATTACTTTAGATGATATCTCTGAAGACAAGATGAAAGAAGCCTGGCGGGATTATGAAGCAAAACCAGAGTACAAACAATTCAATAAACATGACCTGATCGAATCGATGCATCCGGCTGAACAAGATCAGCTTCCCAAGTAGACCGATTCTTTCATTGAAGCAAATAAAAAGCACTCATGATTGAGTGCTTTTTATTTGATGAAACCATCATGAATGAAAATTATTTCAACAATGGTGGTACCGCTTCATAATTAATTTCTACACGGCGGTTTTCTTTCCAGGCATTTTCGTCATGGCCCGCATTGATTGGCATTTCCTTGCCATAGCTAACTGCTTCTAGTTGACCAGGATTAACACCAGTCGTCACCAAGAAGCTTTCTACTGCTTTGGCACGACGCTCGCCAAGTGCCATGTTGTATTCACGGGTACCGCGTTCATCGGTATGGCCGGTGAGTGCTACACGTGAATTGGCATTGGCCATCAGGAATTGCGCATGGGCTTGCAGCGTATTTAGATCTTCATTGCTGAGTTCAGTACTGTCATAGTCAAAATGCACCACGCGTTTTGCCAAGAATGCTTTATTTTCTGCAGTAACACCTTTTGCAGAAGCACCTGCCATGTTTTGTGCATTCAGTGCTGCATCTTCACTCAGACCTTGAGTATTCACAGTTGTTGTACCGGTCGTATCTAAACCGCCCGTTTGAACTTCAGCGGCAGGCTTACGGCTCGCACAACCTGTCATGACAACAGCTGCTGCTAAAAGTGGCAAGGCAAATAATTTTACTTTGTTCATCTTCATCTCCATGAAGTTTGATTATGGGGTAAAGGGTTTATCAATATAAAAATCTTATTTTGGCGCCCAAGCCGGTTCACGGACTTCACCCGTTTCACTTGGTAAATTCATACGGAAGCGGCCATCCAGCGACATGATCGACAAGAGTCCGCGTGCACCTTCACGGGTGGCATAGACCACCATCTGGCCATTTGGTGAGAAGCTTGGCGATTCGTCCAGCGTCGTTGGCGTCAGAATATTGTTCACACCGGAGGTCATGTCCTGAACCGCAACTCGATAGTTACTGCCGCTTGGACGATGAACTAATGCAAGTTTTTTACCATCTGCGCTCAGCGTGCCGCGCGCGTTGAATGCACCACGGAAGGTCAGGCGTTTATTGCTACTTGATTCAAGATCATGGCGGTAAATTTGCGGAGAACCACCACGGTCTGACGTAAAAATAAAGGATTTGCCATCTGGTGAATAACGTGCTTCGGTATCAATGGCACTGTCATTGGTCATGCGTTTTAACTGGCGTGTCTCCAGATTCATTTGGTAGATTTCCGGATTGCCGTGCATAGAAGCAGTAAACAGCATGCTCTTGCCATCTGGAGAGAAGCTCGGCGCACCATTCAAGCCGCGGAAGCTGGCCAGTTTTTCACGTTGTCCGGTCGCCAGATCCTGTACATAAATCGCCGGGCGTTTGGTTTCAAAGGACACATAAGCGATTT
This sequence comes from Acinetobacter lwoffii, assembly GCA_002332985.1. Taxonomy (GTDB): domain Bacteria; phylum Pseudomonadota; class Gammaproteobacteria; order Pseudomonadales; family Moraxellaceae; genus Acinetobacter; species Acinetobacter lwoffii_N. The sequence goes on from DDAT01000049.1 coordinate 65,889, forward strand.
TTTTGGCATCTGGTGTCCATGCTGGAGAAAGGATTGGATCACGTGAGGTCAAAATGGTCTTTGGCTGTTCACCATCGGTATCGGCAATCTGCAAGGTATAGCGCTGTTCCGGCGTAGCAGGATTACGCAGCACATAGGCAATACGTCCGCTAAAGTCACCTGGAATGCCGGTCAATGCCTGATAGATGGCATCACTGATCATATGCGCTGCCTGACGGGTGCGTGAGGCTGGAACAGTCAGCAATTCATTTAATAGATATTGTTTTTTTTCGACATCATAGAGCTGATACTGGATTTCAAAAGAACCATCGGCTGTGGCCTTGGATGAACCGGTGACCACATAGGGAACACCAGCCGATGCCCAAGCTTCTGCATTCGGATTATTCAATGTCGCTGTTGCAGGCAGATTTTTTGAAGCACTGGTAAAGCGGCCAGAACGATTCAGGTCATTTTCCACAATAGGATAAATGCTCTGATCCTGGCTGAAAGGTACAACGGCAATTTTAGGTGCTGCCTCAGGTGCCTTGGTAATTTCCAGATGCAATTGGGCATAGGACTGGGTTGCCAATACAGGGCTTAAAGTGCTAATGATTGCGAGGCAGAGTAGATGTTTGCGAGTCTTTTCCATCATTCGTTATTTACTCAAATCAACGGATTTATTGTATAGGTGCTTGGGCTACATCATCGCATGGATTTAATAGAATAAAACCATGAATTTATGACCAAACTGTTATGACACTGTGAAAAGTGAATATTATTCAATCAATTTGAAGTGAAGTTTAGCTTAAAAAATAAAAGCCATCACAACATTATTTATGTGATGGATCCGTTTTTATTGTGCAGTAAAGGTTGAGGTAAAGCTTCGTGCTTCACGGCGTGCATCTGGATCGGAAGGCATTGGATAAGGTGCAGCAGCACGGACTGCAGCTTCTACACTGGCTTTCATGTCTGAATCACTTGAATTCACAATGACCGAGACCACACCGCCATTATCATTCAGGGTTACACGTGCAGTCGCACGCTGGCCTGATGATCCGACTGGTATATCCCAGGCGCGTTTGATCTTATTTTCAAAATCGCGCTTCGCAGTGGATGCAATCCGTTTTGATTCCGCTTTTTTCTGTGCAGCTTCTTCAGCAGCCTGTTTAGCGGCTGAAGCTTTGGCCTCTGCATCAGCTCTGGCTTTTGCTTCGGCATCTGCTTTGCGCTTGGCGTCTGCATCCGCTTTGGCCTTAGCATCGGCATCTGCCTTGCGTTTGGCATCAGCGTCGGCTTTAGCAGCCGCATCCGCTTTGGCTTTCGCATCAGCATCCGCTTTGCGTTTCGCCGCTGCATCATTTTTAGCCTTAGCCGCCGCGTCTGCTTTGGCTTTAGCCGCTGCATCGGCTTTAGCTTTCGCATCAGCATCTGCTTTACGTTTCGCCGCTGCATCATTATTGGCTTTTGCTGCCGCATCTGCCTTTGCTTTAGCAGCAGCTTCAGCCTTACGTTTGGCATCAGCCTCTGCTTTGGCTTTTGTTGCAGCATCCGCTTTTTGCTTGGCAGCTAAGTCGGCTTTTTTCTGTGCTTCCAGTTTGGCTTTTTGTGCAGCATCGGCTTTGCGCTGTGCATTCAGTTCAGCTTGACGTGCAGCTTCGGCTTCCGCCTTGGATTTTTGCGCTGCATCCGCTTTGGCTTTGGCCGCTGCCTGTTTCGCCTGTTCAACGGCTTCGGCTCGTTTCGCTGCTTCAGCTGCTTGCTGCGCAGCCTTGGCTTGTGCTGCCTCTGCCGCTTTCAGTTCCTGCTGGGCCTTTTGTGTATCGACTTTTGACGGAGGTGGAGTCACAGGTACAGCAGGGGCTGCAGTTGGAATGACAGGAGCCGGTTCTATACTGGGTTCAGCAGTTTGGGTAATTTCTTCTGCGACATTTTCATGTGCAGTTTCCTCAAATTCAGTTTCTTCGCGAGTCACCGGTTTAAGGTCTTCTGGCTGGATCAGAACGGTTTTAATCTGTTTTGGCGGTTCAGGGGGATTACTCATGCCCAGATAAAGTAAGCCCACTAAAGCCACTGCATGGATACCTAAGGTAAATCCAAGTGCGATGGCTTTTTTCTTAAATGGTGGCTTTTTATAGTCTTTCATACTTTATTCTAATGGCTTGGTCAGTAAACCGACTTGAGAAAGGCCAGCATCCTGCAGGCTGGACATCAAGGCCATGACATCGCCATAAGGACGGGTATTGTGGCCATTAATCACGACATTCAGCACCTTGTTTTCATTTTGCGCCTGGGTTTGGGCATCAACAAGCGTACGCGTCAATTCTTCCAGTGTGACCGGGCCAGTCGCCTGATTTTTATATTCTAGATAATATGAACCATCTTCTTTCAGTGTGACAATGGTCGGGGCATCCTTGGATTCGATCGGTAGTCCGTTGGCCTGAGGCAAGTCGACCTTAATACCACTGGTAATCATCGGAGCAGTGACCATAAAGATCACCAGCAGTACCAGCATCACATCAATATACGGCACCACATTCATGTCACTTTTTAGTGGCTTTTTAATACGCTGAAAGCGTCCTGAACCTTGAATCGCCATTAGTCTTTGTCCTGAGTTACGCCCACAGACTGACGTTGCAATAGCGCCACCATTTCTTCGGCAAACAGCGCACGGTCAGAGTAGACCGTTTCACCTTTGGCCGTGAAGTGGTTAAAGGCCACTACTGCTGGAATAGCTGCAAACAGACCGATCGCTGTTGCAATTAGTGCTTCTGCAATACCGGGTGCGACCGTCGCCAGTGTCACCTGATCAACATCTGCCAGGCCAATAAAGGCGTTCATGATGCCCCAGACTGTACCGAACAGACCGACATAAGGTGCAACCGAACCAATACTTGCCAACGCACCCAGACCTTGTTCCAGATGACCTTGGTCACGGCTTAAACCGACACGCAGAATACGCTCTGTTCCTTCAATCGACTGGGCAGTTGGCGCATGGCGTTTTTTCAGTTTCAGGAACTCGCCCAGACCCTGATAGAAAATATCTTCAAGGCCGGTACGTTTAGAATTGAGTTGTGCATTGTTATACAGGGTGTTCAACTCAGCGCCAGACCAGAAGATTTTCTGGAAATGTTCATCATCGGCCTGGGCTTTTTTATAACTCATATAGAGCCTGGCAATCAGATACCAGCTATATATTGAGGCTAACAGGAGAGAAAGCATCACCAGTTGTACGACAGGGCTTGCTTGTAAAATAAGATCTGAAACTTGAAGAGATGATTCTAACTGAGTCGCCATAGTTGTTACGTGTGCCAATAAATTTTTTTAGTCTTGTTCCAATTCTTTTTGAATTAGTTCGCGGATTTCATCCGGGAGTCGACGTGGTCGCATCTCTGCACTGATACATGCCAACTCAACCTCACCTGATGCAAGCATGATTTCACCACGATAAATATTTTGTTGCAATACAAATGATGAAGCTTTACATGAAATGACACGTGCCGTAACAGTAATTAAATCATCCATCAGGATCGGACGCATATATTTGACATTAATTTTATGCACCACAAAATTGTAGTCTGTCTGATGCCAGTAATGGCTCACTCCAGCGGCACGTAACCATTCGGTACGGGTACGTTCCATATAGCGAATATGATTAGCGTGATAGACAATGCCACCCGCATCAGTATCTTCAATATAAACGCGGATATTGAATTCAAAGTGATTCGCCATAGTTTTGTTCCATGCAGATTTTCAAAATTTTTTGCTTGTTTTTAGATGCAGGAGAGGGATTAGAATTTGCCGGATTCCTGCCAAAAGTCAAGCAATTTAGCAGTTCAAAGTTTAGCATTGTGAGTCTTGAGACCAATGGCACAAGGTGTCAAATCTGGAGAGAAGTCACTAAGATGAAGTACTAAGCGCTTAACAGCTCATTTATAAAACAGCAGCAGATACTAAAATGCGCGAGTCTATTGAGCCCCGCATTTTTAGTAATAGAAGATTAGCCTTTATTTTTCTGTTTCCAGTTGGCCTGAACCTGCTCAGCTACTTTTGGATAGCCCAGAATAAAACGGACATGGCTTTCGACACCGGTTTTCAAGGTCGCATCATCGACAATGAAATTCGGATTGTGATTCGGTGCGGCTTTTGCCGGATCCTGATCTGCTGGTGTGGCACCAACAAAAACGAAGAGCGATGGCATGAGCTGGCCATAATAAGCAAAATCTTCACTGGCGCTGGCATTGTTGTCTAAAACATGCAATTTATCTTCACCATGCACGTTCGCCAAGGTTGGACGCATCAATTCAGTCAAGGTTTTATCATTGGTGGTTACTGGTGCATAAGGTGCAATTTCGACTTTCACCTTGACATCATTGGCTGCGGCATTGTGTTCCAGCATTTTCGGCAAGTCTTTTAAAATACCCTGACGTACATCTTCACTATTGGAGCGAATAGTCCCGACCATATTGACCTGATTTGGAATGACGTTACCGGTAGTGCCGCCCTGAATACTGCCAATACTGACCACACCCATCCCTTTGGTCAGGTCGGCTTTACGGCTGATCAGGCTTTGTAAATTGGTCACCATCTGGGCAGAGGCATAAATCGGGTCTTTACCTGCCCAAGGCATGGAGCCATGTACCTGACTGCCATTCACCTGAATACGTAAATGATCGGCACTATTCAAAATCGCACCATCTTTGTAGAAGATATTGCCGCTTGGCATGCCTGCCATGACATGCATCCCGAAAATCACTTCAGGTTTTGGATTTTTTAAGGCACCGTCGGCAATCATTTTACGTGAGCCAATCTGATCGCCATGAGTGAAGTTATCAATATCTGCACCGCCTTCTTCAGCCGGCTGGAATACAAATACCACTGTCCCCGCAATTTTATCTTTATTGGCGGCCAGCACTTTGGCTGCACCCAATAACATGGCAGTATGTGCATCATGTCCACAGGCATGCATCACATAAGATTCTTTGCCTTGATAAATGGCTTTTTGCTTGCTGGCGAAAGGCACCGGTGCAGTTTCCTTGATTGGCAAGGCATCCATATCTGCGCGTAAGGCCATCACAGGGCCGGGTTTTGCACCTTTTAATACACCGATTACACCCGTTTTGGCATAGCCTTTACGTACTTCAATGCCGTAGGATTTTAATTCTTTTTGGACCAGCTCCGAGGTTTTGAATTCCATGTTGCCCAGTTCAGGATGCTGGTGGATATGCTGGCGTAATTTGATGGTGTGTGCTTCAGCAGCTTGTACAGAATCATCAATCCAGTCGGCCAGGCTGAGCTGGCTACAGAAAAGAAGAGGGAGACAAAGGGATATCTGCTTATACATGTTCATACTTCGGGAGAACCTTAAGAATTTTAAATGGTTAAAGTGATTCTTTAGGATGGCATACTGATCTAATTTCGACCAAAACTCTCTAAGTATTTTTTGATACCTTAAAGGTATTCTGGGTGTTAATATCTGTTCTCAAAGAGCTTTGTTTGTTCTTTTACATTGTAAAAATATGTATCTAAATTGATTGTTTATATTTATAAGGTATGAAAATCATAAAAATTTCAGGCTGAAAAGGGATAAAAACGATCACATCTATATCAACAACTCGGATGAAGTGAAGATTTTTTAAACCTCATAAACTTATTTTGGCACTTAGATTGCATTCATTCTTCCGTAATATTTTTTATGACGGAAATTGAACACATGTTAAAACCTTTGGCTTTATCTCTGGCAGTGGCTTCAAGCTTAAGTTTTATTTCGACAAGCCTATGGGCTGAAGACTTTAAGATACTGAAACAGCTGGAAAATAAACCGACATTACTCAAAAGTGGTGAATATAAAGGTCATTATTATGTGCCGAGTACCTTAAATACGATTACTTGGGGTTATCTGCCAAATAAAGATGCAAAACCTGTCTTGACTGTCCCTTCAGGTAGCACAGTTACTTTCGATACAGTTTCGCATGAAGGGCTGCTGGAAGATCAAGGCCGCAATGCAGAGAAATATTTCACATCAAAAGGCGTCAAGCCTGAGCATGTATTGGATGAAGCCAAGCTGATCACCAATTCCAAATTGAAACATGATTTCCATAAAGATGGACCACACATTATTACCGGGCCTGTCTATGTAGAAGGGGCAATGCCGGGCGATATTCTAAAGGTGGAGATTTTAAAAGTTGAACCGCGTGTACCTTATGGCGTGATTTCAAACCGTCATGGCAAAGGCACCTTACCCGAATTCCCGAAACGTCAGAAACATGAGCATGCATCTCCAGCCAATCCTGATGCTTATGGCAACGTGTCCATTTTTACCCCAATTGAGAAAAATGCGGATGGTGTATGGGAAGGCGTTTTAAAAACTGAATCTGGTAAAGCGATTCGTTTCCCGCTGAATCCGTTTATGGGCACGATGGGCGTTGCACCAAATACCAGCGAGCCTGTGCACTCTGTGCCGCCATCATTTTATGGCGGGAATATCGACATCAATGAATTAGGTGCAGGCGCAACGGCTTATTATCCTGTACAGGTGCCAGGTGCTTTATTCTATACAGGCGATAGTCACTTTGTACAAGGTGACGGCGAGGTGGCTTTAACCGCGTTAGAAGGTTCGGCACGGGCAACCTTTAAAATTTCGGTATTAAAAGCAGGTAATGACAAAATTCCGGGACAATCATTAACACAACCTTTGGGTGAAAATGATGAGTTCTGGATTACCCCAGGTCTGGATGAAGACCTTGATGAAGCGATGCGTAAGTCTACGCGTGAAGCAATCCGTTTTCTGGTCAATGAATATGGAATCTCAGAAGAAATTGCTTATGCCTATTTAAGTGCGGCAACTGATTTTGAAGTGTCGCAAGTCGTAGATAGAACTAAAGGTATTCATGCCATGATTCGTAAATCAGATTTTAAGGAGTTTAAAAAAGACGCGAAATAATTTTTGAATAAAACTTAGAAAAATAGGTTTGTGCTTTTGCCAACTGATTTAGACATGGTCAGTTGGCTTTTTCTTTTGTAAGCGGCTGAAACTGTTTAGTATGTAAGAAATAAATAATCAAATTAAAATATGTGGGGAAACGTGCAAGAACAACAAACTCAAGCTGTGGTTTTACAGCAGCCAAAAGATCAGAAAGTGTATTTAGATGTGCAACATTCAACAGATACCATAGCAATATTATCTTTCGCTTTATCTATAATTATCGCTTTAATTTTAGGCAGTTTAGCGACTTGGTTAGCTTATTGGTATGGACGGAAAAGTTTTAAATTGACAGAAATGTCTTTTAAAACTGTGGTTGAGCAAATTAAATCATCTGAAACAACTGCATTGGATTTAAACAGTAAGCTATTTAATCAACAATTAGTTCTACAGGATAGAGAGCAAAAAAACCTCCAAAAAGTACAATGGATTGATAGTTTTAGACTGCTAGCGCAGAGTTATATGTCAAAAAATATAGAGTTACTGTTTAAACTCGATAGATTTCAAGAGAAATATTTACATTTTCCCAAAAATGTAAAGATAGATGATAAAACCGAGGCAGGAAAATGTTTAGATCAAATTTCTTTGTTGATTGAAGAAAGTGTCATATTGACGAGTCATATTGCTTTATTTCTTGAATCCTATGCCCTCACAGATAATAAAATTATTCATTTTTCTGATTTTTTCAATCAAACAGCTCAAGATACCAAAAAGGAATATCTCAATATAAGCTCAAAAGAAGCTCTTACTAAATATAAAAAAACAGGAATAGTTCGAGATACTGATGAAATAAGCAAGGAGCTTTATTCTGATTCTAATGAACATATTAATTCATTAGAAAATAAAGATAGGTTGGGTGTATTGGGAGTCTATAGTCGTATGATTGGTGAGGAATTTAAAATAATAATAAATGAAAAAGCAGCCTAAGCTGCTTTTATTACCACTTCTATTTCGGTTCAGGTGGCGTCATCCCAAACTGCAAATACGCCATATTGGTAGCGATACGACCACGCGCAGTACGCATCACATAACCTTGCTGAATCAGATAAGGCTCAATCACATCCTCCAACGTACCAGAATCTTCTGCCATGGCTGCTGCCAAGGCTTCTACGCCAGCAGGACCACCATCAAAACGCTCAAGCAACATTGATAAATAACGGCGGTCGAGTGTATCTAAACCATCTTTATCGACTTTGAGCATGTCCAAAGCACGTTGGGCCATATCCTGATTGATCTCACCGGTACCTTTGACCTGAGCGTAATCACGAACTCGACGCAATAAACGGTTAGCAATACGCGGTGTACCTCGTGAGCGACGGGCAATTTCTTTTGCGCCATCTCCAGTCATAGGTACATCCATCAAATTGGCTGAACGTTTGACAATATGGGTTAAATCTTCAACCGAATAAAACTCTAAACGTTGCACGATTCCGAAACGGTCACGCAGCGGAGAGGTGAGTAGACCAGCTCGTGTAGTTGCAGCTACCAAGGTAAATGGCGGTAAATCCAGTTTAATCGAACGGGCTGCAGGGCCTTCACCAATCATGATATCGAGTTGATAATCTTCCATCGCCGGATACAGGATTTCTTCAATCACGGGTGAAAGACGGTGAATCTCGTCAATAAACAGGACATCGCCTTCTTCCAGGTTCGTTAGCATCGCGGCTAAGTCACCAGCACGTTCCAGTACCGGGCCAGAAGTTGACTTGAGATTACCACCCATTTCTCGGGCAATAATATTGGCCAATGTCGTTTTACCCAGACCTGGTGGGCCAAAGATCAGGGTGTGATCGAGGGCTTCTTCACGGCCACGGGCTGCACCAATGAAAATTTCCATTTGCTCGCGGACCACCGGCTGACCGATGTAGTCATCAAGGGAAGTCGGGCGAATGGCACGATCGAAATGATCTTCGGGTTTTTCAGAACCACTGATGAGACGGTCTTGCATAACGTTTATATACCAATATTTTAGTGATCCTTTGAGCTGGTAATTTTGACACGGTCTCAAATATGGATCTGAATCCTAAGATTTTCGCCTAGGCGAGGAATTGAATTTTTGCAGAGTCTTTCCAATCAGATTTATATCTGAGTATTAACCTGCGGTTCGCCTTACTTTTGTTTCGGCAAAAGTAAGCAAAACCACCGTCATTCGCAAAACTCGTCGAATATTGATTCTTATCGAATATATCGCAGAAACATTTAACTATAAATGTCTCCTGCCTCAAACAGTTGCGAATGACTTTTACGCGTATCAGATTTTATCCTGTAACTTGGATATCATCTCTATTTGTTCATCGACTTTAATGCCGCGCGAATGATATCACTGGCTTCAGTAAATTCACCTTTGGCAGCATTCACCAGTTTTTGTGCTTCAGCAGGTTTATAGCCCAAGGACTGTAATGCAGCTTCCGCTTCAGCCACGGCTGAATTGCCCATAAACTGAATTTGTGGTGCAGTTGAATTACTTGGGGCAGCACCTGAAGCCATGGCTTTAAAGCGGTCACGCAATTCAATCATCAGGCGTTCTGCAGTCTTTTTACCCACTCCCGGAACTTTAACCAGAGTGTTGATATCTTCATGTTCAACGGTGTGGATCAGCATTTCCACACTTAAAGTGGAAAGAATACCAAGCGCCATTTTCGGACCAACGCCGTTCACCTTTAATAAGGTACGGAAAATGGTTTTTTCCTGCGCATTGATAAAGCCATAAAGTAACTGGGCATCTTCACGAACAGCCAGATGGGTCCACAGGGTAATTTTCTGGCCTTTTTGCAACTGACAGAAAGTGGTTAAAGGGGTGTCAATCTCATAACCTACGCCGTTTACATTTAATAAAACAGTCGGTGCTTCCAGCGCCAGCACTTCCCCAATTAGGCATCCAATCATTTTTTATACATACTCAAATTTAATACAGGCATAGTAGTCAGCATCTTCGATAAAGGCAAAACTCTATCATTCAAATCCAGTGATTTTGCTGAGATTATCATCAGGCGCTCGTTCACATTAGAGTAACCCGGCTTTATTGCCATGCAGTTCCTGCGCCAGATTATAAGCCTGGTGATCAGAAAACTTGGAGACAATATCTAGCACCTGCATAATGTTGTCATAATGATCAGCGCTAAACTGCGCACCCGAGCGTTTTAAAATAGCCATCAAACGCTGTTCCTTAAAGCTCAAGGTTTTGTGCGGTGTGGTCAGTGGAATAAAGGCATCCAGAATCGTTTGTAAACTTTGATGCGCGATAATTTCCAGACCGGCTTTTTGCGGATGTTCGAAGATCTTGTCTCGCGCCAGTTCTTTGGCCCGGTTAATGCCAATTTCAATGTCGGCACTACAATAACCCAGCAATGAGCCTTGTAGTTGACCCATCAAAATTTCCTGTTGATGTCGAGCAAAGGCCGTAGTGACTTCATCTACCAGACGTTTCATGACCCGGCCACGTAAGGCGGCAATTTTTTGTTGCCAGGTGGTATTAGGCAGGTTGATTTCTTCAGGTGTGCCATATTCTCCCAGCAAGTTCAGGAAAACTGGCTCGACTTCGGTGTAACTGAGCATATTCAGGCTAATACCATCTTCCAGATCAATCAGGGCATAGCAGATATCATCCGCAGCTTCTAGAAGATAGGTCAGCGGATGACGACAATAATGATATTCACCAAGCTGGATTAATCCTAGCTGTTCAGCAATTTCCTGCAAAATCTCTTTTTCAGACTGGTAACAACCAAATTTAGGACGTCGGCTGGCAGGGGTGTTGCCAGTCGGGTCAATGGCCTCAGAGAGCCACGGATATTTAAGATAGGCACCGAGTGTGGCATAGGTCAGGCGCATGCCGCCATCATAAGGATGATAATCGATCTTGGTCAGCAGGCGCAGGCCTTGGGCATTGCCTTCAAACTGGCGGACATCGGCTTCCTGTTCAGGACTTAAATCTTTTAAAAAGTCGGTATGAGAAGCATCGTCAAACCATTCCCGAATGGCGTATTCACCGGCATGACCAAAAGGCGGGTTGCCAATATCATGTGCCAGACAGGCAGCCTGAATGATGGCACCGACATCAGCCGGAGAAATCCAGGCAGGTAAATTATCTTTGATTTTCTCTGCAGCCAGCATACCGAGTGAACGGCCAATACAGGAGACTTCCAGTGAGTGGGTTAAACGGGTATGAATGCCATCGTGCTGGGTCAGTGGATGGACTTGGGTTTTGCGGTTTAACTGCCGGAAGCTTTGCGAAAAAATAATACGATCATAATCTTTATGAAATGGGCTGCGTGCCAGTTCAGTGCTCTGCTTCTTACTACCAATCCGAACTGTCGAAAGCAGTTCTAACCAACGCATTTGAGTCATTTATCATTATTCAGTGATCCACTATCTGCATCATGCCAAAAAACTAGCTCCTGCACTAGGGTAGTGCGACATGAATTGTCATGCTGCATATGGTTATTTCAGTCAGCTGGAAAAGACTGAGATTAAAAATCGAAATCATCAAATGAACAATAAAAAAGCAGACTCAATGGCCTGCTTTTTGTTTAGGATGAAGAATCAAATTAGCTCTTCGCCATTTTTCTTGGCCTGTTGTGTGTCTTTATAGACATTCAGGCAAATCGTGAACAGGACCAGGCTTGCCACCAATGGCCAAAAAAGTACATATAGGGTCAATAATTGACTTGTCATCTGAAATCTCCTTATTTACTTTTCTCAGATAGCTGGTGAAATTCAATCACCATCTTGTTGATTTGTTTAAAATCAAATCGTTCTTTACTGTAGACCAGCGTCAACACCGTACATACCAGTGCACTACTGCCATAAGCTGTTAGTGAGCTTAACAAGGTGCCGTATTCACGCAAGAAACCGATGGTCCATGGCATGAAGCCAATACTGGCCAATATGCCAACGACCAGACCCACTTTCTTGCCAAAGAAACCAAAGGTCATCAGACCCAGCACCACACCAATCCCCAGGGTCGCAACGAGTTCAAAGCCAAGTGCGATCAATCCCTGAATCGGAAGCCATTCAAAACGTACTATCAGAAAGCTGAAAAATGCGAGGCCCACTGACCAGTTAAAGGCCCGGGCATTCACCTTGTCCCAATACAGACTAACAATTACCGGGAATACAATAGAGCCCCAAAGCGCACCCACAAAAATCAGCATCGACAAAATGTCAAACTTTAAGGTGGCAATCACAATTCCAAGCATGGTGGCAACGAGCATGGTCATACGGCCAATGAATAGCATTTTCTTTGGATCAGGGCTGTTTTTCGCAATCTGTTTGCCATAAATGTCCGTCATGACAATCGCAGACAGGGCAGACAGATCCGAGTCAGCGGTAGAAGACAGGGCTCCAATCACCATGATGAATAAAAGCGCGACCATAAATGGAGAAAGATAAGTCGCTGCCATTTGCGGAATCAGGTTATTCAGGTTGCCATCAATGGGCTGAATACCTGCAAATAACGCCAATAATCCAAGCATGCCTAGACCAATAACAATTGCAGCATAACCAATCGTTGCAGTGATAAAACTCGGTTTTATCAGGTCTTCACGGACTGCAAACAGGCGCTGGGCAATGGTCTGATTACCAATTGCATAGGCCAATACGGCAACAAAAAACGGCGCGCCTTGTTCCAGAAAGGCCGTTTTAGAGAAAAAATCCAGTTGTTCCGGCTGCAGGTGATGAATCCCGCTTTGAAACAGGGAAGGTCCGCCTAAGGTGAAAAATAAGGTTGGAATAATGATCACAGCCGCGACAATCATCGCCACCAGCTGACCGAAATCGGTAAAGACTGAGGAACGGAACCCCGACCAGAGGGTATAGGACAGTACACCGATACCGGTAATCAGCACGCCATGGATAAAGCTTAAAGGAGATAAAATCTCAACCAGTGCCCCGGCAGCGGTAAAGTTCACCATCAGGCTGATCACGCTACCCACAATATTGGAACCCGCCAGAATCATCTGGCTTTGATTGCCATGCCGGGCATGCATGATTTCTGCCAAAGTATGTGCATTAGGCGCCAGTTCACGAAAGCGCTTGCCAAAGGGATAGATAAATAAAATCATCAGCGCACCCCACAAACCATAGTGTAGGGCACCGGAAACGCCGTATGTATATCCGGATGAAGCTGCTGCATAAAACGAGGCGGCCCAGATCCAGGTGGCGGTCATACTGGCCGCAGACATTCCAAATCCGATGGAGCCATTCGAGACCATGTAGCCATCAACATTTTCATTTTTCTGTTTAATACGTAACGATAGTAAAAAAGTGATGCCATAGAAAAGCACCATCAATAGTACAGTTGCTGTACTAGTGAATTGAAACATACATACTCCTTAAGCGGGTCACCTTTTGTTTTTGAAAATTAAATCATTGGTGACAGATTAAGGCTCTAAAATAGACAGAGCAGTGAAGCTATAGAACATCAAAAAATTAGTGTCCGAATATAGAATTTATATTCATCTCTACAGCAGAAAGGAAAAACCATTGCCAGGCCCAGAATTTGGACAATTCCTCAGCAATTCGGCTAGAGCTTAACATAAAATCATCAAATTTACTGATGAAGTGTCTATTTGGTAAGATTCTAAGCTGATATAGACGTGTGAGTCTGTTGCTCTGTTAGTTGAATAAAAAAGAAAATTTTAGATATTTTTTTAGCAATTACAAATATTTATTTTAAATTTTTCAAGTTAAATAAAACCATAAGAATACAGATTAAATAAAAAGGTAACAAAATTTTATTATTAGGGTCTGTTGACATT
>DDAT01000040.1:0-4768 GCA_002332985.1 Acinetobacter lwoffii
TTTCAATTTAATCTTGGCTTAGTTTACAGCTTCAGCTACACAAGCGTTAATGGTTTTTGCAACCACATTGCCGACAATCGTCGCACGTGCTGCCGGGTCAATCGCTGCAGTCGCCAAATCTACCGCTGTTACGCTTTGGGGTGCTTTTTCGCTGACACAGCCACAAATTTCAGTCTGGATATTCTGCTTTTGGGTCGTAGTCATTAGACGTGTAGCTGTTTGCCATGCTGGAATATTATTCAGCTCAGTCGTACATTTTGCATTGATCGCGATTTTAAGCGCAGCCCCACCCAGCTGTTGCGTTGTGGTTTGCGTTTCAGGGCTGCCTGTTGTTGCACAAGCCGATAAAACTAGAGTAAGTGGAGCAAGTGCAGCCAATAATTTTTTCACAGATCTGTTCCTTGTTTATTCATATATGAAGCGTGACGCTATTGTGCCGAAATTCACCTGAATAAGAAATCTATAAATCATCCTGAATGTTTAATCTGCACCCAGCCATTTCAATGGATGTTGCATGGAAGCCACCATAGCGTTGCAGATTTGGAATTGCTGAGCTGATTCACCCTTTGTTAAGGTGCATCCATCTTTGAGGGCAATCGAAAATCACATGGAAAAAGTACAATATTACACGCGCACGGCACAATGGTTGCACTGGATCATGGCAGTTATCTTTATTGCGGCCTGGCTGATTGGTTTTTATAGTGGGAATTTTTTAAGTTATGAGGTCGATGGCAGCTTTAAAGGCGATGTCATCACCCTGCATAAAAATATCGCCACCACCATTATTTTCCTATTGGTTGTGCGAATTTTCTGGCGTTATACCCATCCTGCCCCTGAACTACCGGACACTATGTCACCCCGGATGAAAACTTTGGCACATGCAGGTCATCTGGCTTTGTATTTTATGCTGATTGCTCTACCTGTCACCGGCTGTTTATATAGCTGGAGTCTGGGCTATCCAGCACCAGTGCTATATTTATTTAACCTGCCGGCACTGATTGCAGAAAATCCGGCTGTAACCGCGATCGTAAAACCCCTGCATATCTGGCTTTCCTGGGCAGTTGGCTTACTTTTAGTTGGACATATTTTCGCAGCACTGAAACATCATTTTATCGATAAAGATCATGTACTCAACAGCATGACCCGACAATCCAAATCTTCTAAAAAATAATCTGCAAAACCACACTCAATCAGCTTTCATTGTAAAGCTGATTTTATTTTAAGAACTCGGTCATGCAGCCTTTCAGACTGTTTGCAATAGCCTGTTGCGTGAGTTTTGACTTTACTTCTTCATCCAGAGTCGCTTTCAGTAAAGTGCTTGCCGGAATATCCTTGAGTGCATGCTCACCTACACATGAACAGACATTCTGTTCAAGTTCAGCTTTATTTTTGTCCTGCATAAAATAGGTCGAGGCAGTCCAGAATTTAGATGCTTTCAATTCTTTTGCACATTGGTATTCAATCACGGGTTTTAAAGTACGCTGTGTCAAAGTCATATCCGCATTTGAGCAAGCAGATATCAACACGCTACTGATGAGCAGAATTATATTTTTCAATTTCATATCCATCTATAAAAACAAAGGCAGAGCGAACCCTGCCTTTTATTTAAAAACTTAAACTAGGGCACGGATCTGGTTGATCCATTGCTCTTTTTCAGTATCGGTAATAAAAGAGGCTTCAAATGAGTTAATGGCCAACTGCTTGAGTTCCTCATTGCTTAAATCCAGTGCTTCAGCAATGGCAATAAAATTGTCATTCATATAACCACCAAAATAAGATGGATCATCTGAATTGACCGTGACATGCACACCTTGCTGTAAGAGGCGACGGATATTATGCTGCTGCATATCATCCACGACGCAGAGTTTCAGGTTTGACAATGGGCAAACCGTCAGTGGCATCTTTTCTGCGATCAGGCGCTGCATTAACGCCGGATCTTCTTCCGAACGTACACCATGATCAATACGATTCACTTTCAGCAAATCTAAAGCTTCCCAGACATAGGCTGCCGGGCCTTCCTCACCTGCATGTGCTACAACCAAGAAACCTGCTTCACGCGCTTTAGCAAAGACACGTTCAAACTTTGAAGGTGGATGCCCGACTTCACTTGAATCCAGACCGACCGCAATAATCTGGTCTTTATAAGGTAAGGCCTGTTCCAGTGTTGCAAATGCAGCATCTTCACTTAAATGACGCAAGAAACACATAATCAGATGTGAACTGATACCAAGTTTAGCTTTGGCATCATCACAAGCTCTTTGCAAGCCGTTAAGCACCGTCGCAAAAGCAACGCCACGATCGGTATGCGTTTGTGGATCAAAGAACATTTCAGTATGCACGACCCGGTCTTCAGCACATTTTTCAAAATACGCCCACGCCAGATCATAAAAATCCTGTTCATGAATTAATACAGCAGCGCCGGCATAATAAATATCCAGGAAGGACTGAAGATTATGAAAGTTATAGGCCTGTTTAACTTCTTCAACAGATTTATACGGGATGGCAATTTTATTACGCTGAGCGATCGCAAACATTAGCTCAGGCTCAAAAGTGCCCTCAATATGAACATGAAGCTCGGCCTTTGGCAAAGCTCGAATCAACTCAAGACGGTTCATCGCTTCTCCTCATGAAACCTAAAATAATAAAAAAAGGGTGCAAACTGAGTTTACACCCTTTCCAAATCTAGAAAAATTAGCCGCCAAATAGTGCGAATTTAAGCGTCCATAGTACTGCAATAATCCAGACCATATACGGTACTGTTGATGCCTTACCGGTTAACAATTTGATCAGTGCATAGCTGATGAAGCCCATCGCAATACCATCCGCAATCGAATAGGTAAATGGCATAAATACAATGGTTAAAAATGCAGGAACTGCTTCTGTAATATCTTCCCAGTCAATATGCACGATACCTTGAATCATTAAGACACCAACAAATAACAGCGCTGGCGCTGTTGCAAAGCTTGGTACAGACTGTGCCAATGGAGCCAGGAACAAACAGGCAACAAACAGGATACCGACTACAACAGCAGTTAGACCTGTACGGCCACCGGCTGCTACGCCTGCAGAAGATTCAATGTATGGCGTAGTTGAAGATGTACCCAGCGCTGCACCTGCAACAATTGCAGAAGAGTCCGCAAAAAGTGCTTTTTTCAAACGCGGCAGTTTGCCATCTTTCAACAAGCCTGCACGGTGTGAAACACCTACAAGCGTACCGGTTGAGTCGAATAAATCGACCAGGAAGAAGACAAAAATCACGCCAATTAAACTGGCAGTGAACAGACCTTCAAAGCTCATTTGCATAAATGTGGGTGCAATCGATGGCACTGCGCCAACCACACCTTTAAATTCACTCAGACCCAATGCTGCTGAAATACCGGTTAACACCAAAATACTGATGATGATCGCACCACGCACTTTAAAGTGATGCATCACAACAACCAGAAGGAAACCAAATAATGCAAGCAAAACCGATGGTTGTTTTAAATCGCCCAAACCTACCAACGTAGCAGAATTATCCACAATCAGGCCGGCATTTTTCAAAGCAATCAGCGCAAGGAATAAGCCAATACCACCACCGATGGCCAGTTTCAGCGACATTGGAATCGCATTTACAATGGCTTCACGGATTTTGAACATGCTGATCGCAATAAACACAAGACCGGAGATAAACACAGCCCCGAGTGCTGTTTGCCAAGGCACACCCATTCCCAAACAGACGGAATAGGTAAAGAAGGCATTTAAGCCCATGCCTGGTGCAAGTGCAATTGGATAATTTGCAATCAAGCCCATGACTAAACAGCCAATCGCGGCTGCAAGACAGGTTGCTACAAAGACAGCCCCATGATCCATCCCCGTTTCGGACAAAATCATCGGATTGACAATAATGATGTAACACATCGTTAAGAATGTTGTCACACCAGCAAGAACTTCTGTACGGAAACTGGTTTTGTTTTCACTCAGTTTAAACAGACGTTCAAGCATATTTTCTGAAGATGGATTAGGAGTCGTCATGACCTAGCCCCTATTGAGTAAACTTTATGCTTTAAGCAAGCCGTCAAATAAATGAAATTTTATAAAAAAATTCATCAATTTTAAGGATGTGTTAGCAACGAATATGCCAGCATAGCCATTTGACGGGTTAAAATGTTGGAACAGCTTACAGCCCCAGGGCTATGCTATAAAAACCCAAAAAAAATCTAAACAAAAAAGCTGCATAACCTTTATGCAGCTTTATTTTCTCGATTTAAATCAAATGCTTAACAAGATGAATTCTGCTTCATCCTGATCGTTGGCAAATTATAACACATTGATTTCTTATTGCTTATTTGATTTTACACTTTATTAGAAATTAATATATTCCAGGTGAATATTTAAAAAATTTTATTATATTTATTATGGTTTTAATTTTATTAATCCAGCCCAATTGGCGGGAGGAAGATATATAACCTGCTTAATGTCGATGCCGATTGGATTCCAGCAATTTGCTTGAATCACGTCCATCGTTCAAGACATGACGGATCTTTTCATATTTTCTGATTTCTGACTGTTTATGGACACAAAATCCTAATAAACTGATCATTAAGGCAAAAACAGGGATAGCATATATTTTCATTTTTATTATGCTGCTTTGTAACACTATGCAATTATGCTAACAAAAAACCTAACAAACTTGTGACATAGTTTACATTTAACCCGATAGAAGGCATTTATTTATCTTCTAAAGATTAATTTTATGTCGTTTTATTTATTAGGGTCTGTTGACATT